>CAZPXI010000247.1:0-4293 GCA_964590715.1 uncultured Desulfobulbus sp. | reverse complement strand
TTTTTTTTCTTTGTATTGTCGGGCAGCATTGAGAACGCCTTCCGCCCACTCCGGCGTACCGGGAGCAAGGACATGGGTATAGAGGGCCAGGACATTTTTTTTGATTAATCCGTCGCGTCCGCCCTGAAATCCGGTGCCGCGCTCCATGTTGAAGACAAGCTCTTCGGGCTGCCCCTCCCAGGCATCAACGGTCGAGTATCTGAATTCATGGCCTTTGATCCTGGTCCCGACCGGATAAAAAGAATTTTCATGCTCAACGGTAAAGATGGAATACCCATGCCCCTGTGGTTTCCTGCTCATGCCAAATGTCACCGGAAACACTCCGGCCAGGGGAAATTCCTGGCCATCCAGAAGGATGGATCGGCCCAGAAAAATGAGGCCCCCGCATTCTGCATAGATGGGCAGACCTGCTTCCGCCGCGCGGTGTACCGATTCCCGGAAACCAACATTGTCGGCAAGCCGACGGGCACTTGTCTCCGGAAAACCGCCGCCGATATACAACCCGTCAAGGTTGTCGGGCAGGGTGCTCGATTCCAGGGCATCAATCATCACCAGCTCAGCGCCCTTCTGCTGCAGGGCCTCCAGGTTTTCTTCGTAATAGAACTGAAAGGCCATATCGCGGAGGATGCCGATTCGAACATCAGTTTTGAGTTCTGAGTTTTGTATACTGAGTTGTTTAACCTCGCTCTGTACCGTCTGCATGAGGGAACGAACTTTTTCCAGATCAAAGTGTTGCTCTGCTATTTCCGCCAGCTCGGTGACTGCAGCCTCAGCGCGCCCCGATTCCTGGTGTGGTGTCACACCAAGGTGGCGCATGGGAAAGATGTCTTTTTTCATCCGCGGAATAATCCCGACCACCGGAATCCCGGTATATTTTTCCACTGCCTGCCTGACAATGGATTCATGACGCGGATTGGCGATCTGGTTGAGAATAACCCCGGCCAGTCGCAGGCGCGGTTCAAGGCCACGACAACCAAGAACCATGGCCGCAACGGTACGGGTGGTCTTGGAACAGTTCACCACCAGCACAACCGGAAGGTCAAGCTGCAGGGCCAGCTCAGCCGTAGAAAAGCCTCCGTCCACGTTGACCCCGTCATAAAGCCCACGGTTGCCCTCGATAATGGCAAAATCAGCCCCAGCCCCATGGACATGAAAAGACTTTGTAATCGACTCCGGGGTCATCAGGTAGGGGTCAAGATTATAGCAGGGCCTGCCGGCAGCCAGAGTCATCCAACCGGCATCGATATAATCCGGTCCTTTTTTAAAGGGTACCACCGTCTTTCCCAGTCTCCTCAGAGCAGCGATCAGGCCGACGGTGGCAACCGACTTGCCGGACCCGCCGCTGAGCCCTGCAATTATGAGACTGGAAAAACTCGGCCCAGGAGATTTTTGTTCATTATTTTGCGGATTCACAGAGATTGCCTTTGTTTTAAGTTCAAGGTGCCTTCAATCATTCAACGGCCTGTCGTGGGGTCTTCGCCCTACCTGCTGCCAGGCAGTTTCATAGACCAGGTTCAGCCTGTGCTCCAACTCCAGCCGGTATTTTTCCACCTCATCGCCCCTGATACCTTTTGGAACCGACAACGGTTCACCATACTGAAAATGTATGGTGGAGAACGGCAGGGGAACCACGGTCAGATCCCAGGAGTGAAAGGCCTTATACCGGCTGGCAGCCCAGGCCATGGGCAGGATTGGGCGGCCGGACATTGAGGCCAGCAGGATCGACCCGGCCTGTGCCTTTCGTGCAGGGCCCTGGGAGCCATCGGCGACAATACCTGCATTTTTTCCGGCCCGTACCTCCCGCAAAAGATGCTTCAAGCCTGCGACCCCACGCTGGTTTGAAGAACCGCGCACCGGGGTATGACCAAGCAGCCGGGCCAGACAGGCAATATATTCCCCGTCTTTAGAGGCACTGACCATGACTGCAGCCGGGAAAGAACGCAGATGGTAGAACATATACAAAATAGAATAATGCCAGAAGGTCGCAATACCGCCGCCCTGACCCACAACCGCATCCAGATGTTCTTTGCCGCCGGCCTTGAGACGACAACTTATAAACAGGATCCGGGAGAGCTGAAGATACAGCCTGGGAATCAGGGCCAGCGATATCTTATATAAAAAAGATTCAGCCAACTTCCAGCTCCAGCATTTTCAACTCGTTCACCCGGTCGCGATAGGCGGCCGCCTCCTCAAAGGCCAGCTTTTCCGCCGCCTCCTGCATCTTTTTCTCCAGCTGACGGATCTCGACCCGCAGCTCATCCACGGAATGATAGACAATCTCCGCCTCAGCCGCCTGCAGCACACCATCATCGGCAACGGCTTCACCGTACACCGTTCCCTCCCAGCCCGAGGCCTTCAGGTGGAGTGCCATGGAATCCTTGACCTCCGACTTGATGGTCTGTGGAATTATGCCGTGATCCCGGTTAAACTTGTCCTGGGTTATCCGTCTTCTACTTGTTTCATCAATGGTATACTGCATGGATTTTGTGATCGAATCGGCATACAAAATAACCTTGCCCTGGGCATTTCTTGCCGCCCGGCCGCAGGTCTGCACCAGGGACCGCTCAGAGCGCAGAAAGCCCTCCTTATCCGCATCAAGAATAGCCACCAGGGCAACTTCCGGGATATCCAGTCCTTCCCGCAACAGGTTGATGCCGACCAGCACATTATATTCTCCATTGCGCAGGTCACGGATCAACTCGACCCGCTCCAGGGTCTTGATATCCGAATGCAGATAGCGAACCCGGACCCCGACGTTTTCATAATATTCGGTCAGATCTTCAGACATCCGCTTGGTCAAGGTAGTGACCAGAACCGCCTCGTCGCGTTCACTGCAGCGACGGATTTCCTCGAGCAGATCATCCACCTGAGTGGTGGCGGGCCGGACCTCAATCTCGGGATCCAACAGGCCGGTGGGCCGGATAAGCTGTTCCACCACCCTGCCCTGCGTCTTTTCCAACTCGTATTTTCCAGGAGTCGCAGAGACATAAACCACCTGCCGAATCCGCTGCTCAAATTCGTCAAAGCGCAGGGGCCGATTATCCAGGGCCGAGGGCAGCCGGAATCCATACTCGACCAGGGTCTTTTTCCGGGAACGGTCACCGTTATACATGCCGCCCACCTGGGAGACCCCGATATGAGATTCATCCATGAATAAAAGATAATCCTCGGGGAAGTAATCCAGCAGGTTAGGCGGGGCAACGCCGGGTTTCTTGCCGGTCAGGTGGCGGCTGTAATTTTCAATCCCGTTGCAGTAGCCCAGCTCGGAGATCATCTCCAGATCAAACATGGTGCGTTGTTCCAAGCGCTGGGCCTCGACCAGGCGGTTCTCGCCCTTTAACTCCTCCAGGCGCTGCCGGAGTTCTTCTTTAATGGTCTCCTGGGCCCGCTGCAGATTGTCCTGACTGGTGACAAAGTGACTGCCGGGAAAGACGGTGTACTCTTCCAGATCGCTGATCACAACCCCACGCAGGGGATCGACCACGGTAATGGCATCAACCGTATCACCAAAGAATTCCACCCGCACCGCATGGTCCTCCTCATGGACCGGAAATATCTCGATCACATCGCCGCGAACCCTGAACGTCCCGCGATGAAAAGAAAACTCGTTGCGTTCATAGAGCATAAAGGCCAGCCGCCGCAGGACATCCTCCATGGCATAGTCTTCACCAACCTGCAGGAAGAGATGCATGTTTTTATACTCATCCGGAGAGCCCAGACCGTAAATACAGGAGACCGAGGCCACGATCAGGACATCGTTACGGGTCAGCAGGGAACGAGTCGCGGAATGGCGCATCTTATCGATGGCATCATTGATTGCCGAATCCTTTTCAATATAGGTATCCGAGGCAGGAATATAGGCCTCGGGCTGGTAGTAATCATAATAGGAGACAAAATATTCCACCGCATTGTTGGGAAATAACTCGCGGAATTCAGCAAACAGCTGCGCAGCCAGAGTTTTATTGGGTGCCATGACCAGGGCCGGCCGCTGCGCCCGGGCAATGACCTGGGCCATGGTAAAGGTCTTGCCGCTGCCGGTCACCCCCAGCAGAACCTGATCGCGACGACCCTGTTCAAGGCCCTGCACAAGCTCGTCTATGGCCCTGGGCTGATCACCGGAAGGAGTAAAGTTGCTGACAAGTTGAAAAGGCGTTTCCATAGGCGGCAGGATACCCGGAATAGCTATGAAACGCAAGAAAACGGAAGAGGGATACCGGGTGAATCTGCCGTTGAAATTCTCCTTTTACAGAAACAGTTTCGAGCGCTTACGGATTTGTGAAAAGAGAAATAAGG
>CAZPXI010000246.1:0-4319 GCA_964590715.1 uncultured Desulfobulbus sp. | reverse complement strand
TGGTCCAGCCATGCTGGTTTATCAGATATCAACCCGAGAAGTAGCAGCAAGACCTCCTCTGCATTCCGGCCGGCCTTTTGTTAATCCGGCGCCTCCTGTTTCATTTCATGAAACAGCTTCAGGGCCATAGCGCCTGTAACCAATACCCCGACAACAAGGGCAGCCCAAAGGAACCGGCGGCGCCAGGGAAGCTGAGCCGTGGCAGCGAGCAACTGTTTTCCGCCCAGAACTGTCTGCGGACCGGCATGAGCAGGAAAAATCAAATTGTTCTTTTTTTGCGGATCAAGGCGACCAAGTAGCCGGTCTACCTGAAAACGTTCCGGCTCCAGACCGGCCCGGCCATAAGCCAGGGTATAGGGCCCCTCTCCCTCAGCGATAAAAACAAGTTCCCGGGGCAGCCAGCCTAACTCCAGTACCGGCGCAGGTTGGCCCGGTCTCGAATTTTCTATCACCAGACGCCAGAAACGATCCGTTGTGGCAGCAAAATTTCTGTCCGGATTGTCAACATCAATCCCGTTTATGGAGAGCTGATAGGCGAGCATTGAAGCCCGCCTTTGCCAGGGCTTGTCCTGGCGGGCTCTTGAAAAAACGGTGACACGGGCCAGGGAATTTGGTCGGGAAAATTTAACGTTCACCTGATCCACCGGGAAAAATCCTCCAGCGGTATACAGAAACTCTCCTTTCCTTTCTTTAGCCGCTGGTTCCGTCTCAGCGGTAACATATTGCACTCTATGCTCTTTTCTTTCCCGTGTATCGTAGCCTGCCTTTACTGCTGTGAGTTGTACGCCCTGTTTCCCCGGTGGCCAGAACAGACGCAGATATTTTTTCATCCCCCTGTTCAGGGCAATTCTGTTTCGCACAAGCGCATGGCCGTCAAAGCGCAGCTGGGCAAGTGCTGCGGATTGGACCAAAGACTGCCAGTTGTTTAGATCATCGCTGGTCTCAATGCGCACCGATGTGGAAAAATGTTCAGACTGCCCGGACCACTCAAGCTCCAGCCAGTCAGCCTTTTCCTGCACCATCGAACTGTCGATGATATACGAGGTGATTATCCGGTTCTCCTCCTTTTTTTGCCCCTGACGAATATCAATGATAGTTCCCCGGCCGGTTGTTTCTATATGCACATCAGGAGGCAGTTGCCCCATGCCGCTCTTGCCGATCAGTGGGAAATAGGGCAGATCTTTTGGTGGAATACTCTCTTTTTTGGCTGCCGGAAGCCGCAGGAGATGGGGAACCACACCCTGATTACCAAAAACACGCAGATCGCCGAGATCAGCTCGGGTGCACGCCTGATAAACCTGGGCCGGTACCGATAATCCGTAGATTGCTCCCGGTCCGTCAAGCGAGAGTTCCATGCCATAGGCAAAGTCGCTCAGGCCCAGCGGTTGATCGATTTCTCCGGCCTGTGCCGATACAACCGAAACCAGGAAACAAAATATCAAAAAAAATCTCATGCACGCTCCTCCGGGGCATCCTCCAGGACAGGGGGCAAGGGAGCAAAATAACCAATGACCAGCAGGAGAATCCCCACGGCCAGAAAAGATACAATACGTTCAACGGTTCCGCTTTTGGCCAGATCGATGAGAAAGAGTTTAATCACGGTACACCCGATCAGGACAGAACCCGCAAACCAGGTTATCCGGCTCTGCCTGCGGCCGGCCACAGTCATCAGGGAGAGGGACAGTATGCCCCAGAGTATGGAGATCGAGGCCTGGTAAAAACGGGAATCCATCATTGCATCCAGAGTAAACGGTACTCCCCGCAGTTGGTGAATGGCCCGGGCCAGTACCGAGTTTATCCAGATAAAGGCCGTTCCACCGGCCAGAGAGGCCAGAACACGATCCGGAATTCTCCCGGCCACAAAATCACGATGACGTAGAACCCAAAGGACAAGAACCAGCATGACTATAAGCTGGCTCAGTTCCAGTGGATTCAATACAGGAATAAAGGGCAGCGGCATGGCATTACCGCGACTCATCAAGCAGCCGACCAGCAGCCAGACCCAGACCAGAACGGCAAGAATAACCGAACCCTGCTGCCGGTACTCCCTGTCATACTCCTCAAGAGGCCATAGATTGCCCAGCCGGGAGCTGTGGACAATCCGTATAAAGGCCACCGGTATCAATCCCCAGGCAACTCGTGTCCAGGTTCCTGCTCCGGAGGTAAAATCGTGCACCTGCCAGCCTGCCTCCAGGGCGACAACCAGCACCAGGAGAAGAAAACTACCAACATGGGTGAGTTGCAGGAGCCTGTCCGGCAACCATTGTCTGCTCCGGTAAAGGACTTGATACAGCAGAACAAAGGCCAGGGGCCAGCTCAAAAACCCGTAGTCGGCAAAGAGGTGATGGCTTGAAAATACTCCGTACCTGCCGACACCTGCCAAAACGACCAGGGCCATAACCGGCAGCAGGCCAAGGCCGGGATAGGCGGCAATCGGCCAGGACAGTCGCGGCACAAGCAATACCAGGCAAAGGCAGCTCACACCGATAAAGAGCAAGATGGCCTGATATTCATAGTGATGGGGCAGTTGCTGATCAATCTCGATGATCCCGCCTGCAAGCCACCAGAGGATACCCCAGATAAAGAGGAAAAGATGATGGTTTTCCTCAAAAGGATGTAAGTCACCAGCCCTGAAAAGTGACCAGGACGAAAAAAGAGCAGCCAGACTGATCACCAGACAGCCGAGAAAAACACCGTTCAAGAGGACCATCCGGTCGCCGGAAAAATCCGCACCCGTAAGAAAAAAGAGTGCTGCTCCAACCTGGAGCAGGCAGCCGAAGTTGCGCGGGATAACCCGCTGTTGCCGGATCCCTACCCAGACAAGAGCACCACCCTCCAGGGCCCAGGTTACAGCCGTCCAGTTGCCGCTTAAGGCCAGCGGCACGGCCAGGGTAAGAAAAACCACGCCCAGGGCAAGAAAGGCCTCGGTCAATGTGCGCAGACCCCGGCGTAACTCTTCATCGCCCCTGTTCCAGAGCAGGATCGCCAATCCCACATAAAAGAAACTGAGTACCAGGGCACTGATCGCCATACCGTATTCCATGTTGCCGACCAGAGCGGCCTGCAGGGAAAAGCAGATAATCGGTGTACCAAAGACCAGGGAACCGTCTACATATCCCCGCAATTTCGGTGGCTGGCGAAAGGCAAAGAGGACCGCCATCGTGGTGAACATCAGGAAAAAGACGATGAGAAAGGGCTCGGTAGTGGAAAAGTATTGTGGCTGATATGCCCGTGCTCCCCAGAGACTGCCGATGGCCAGCGTAAATATAAATCCCAGGAGGTTGAGTTCCCGCCAGGCCTTGAACCAGGCAATGGCCAGGATTCCGGCATTGAGAAAGGTATAAAAACCAAAAAGAGCGATATGGTTACCACTGCCGGTGGAGAGCAGGACCGGGGCCAGAAATCCGCCGGTGGCACCAAAAAAGGCCAGGGATTTAGCATCCTGCAAGAGAGCCAGAGCCGCTGAGGTACAGACCAGCCCGACCATGAGTGCAAAGGAAAGAGACAGGGGTAAAAGACCATACAGCTTGCCGGCGGCAAAAACAGTGAGAAAAAGAAGACCGACACCGCCACCCTGCACCAGAAGAGAAAACCCGGGTCGTTGCAAACGGCGAAGCCAACCAAAAACAAGCAGAGCAAGCCCGGCCAACGCCACCCCGAGTAGACGCAATTCAATGGGCAGTATACTATGGTCGGCAGCGTATTTGAGCAGAAAGGCAACCCCGAAAAACAAAACCAGCAAGCCCACCCGTAACACCACATTTCCCTGGGTGAAGAAGGCCTTAACATACTCGGAAACGCGGCTAAAAAAGTCAGGACTTGAAGTGTCCAGCTCTTGCTGTGACACCAGTGTCGGACCCTGAGGAATGATTCTTGGCGGGGTAACAGTTGGGACATCGACCGGTTTTTGCACATCTTTATCCAGGTGCTTCGTAGAGGGCCGCTCACTTTTTCCGGCGGATGTAGGTCTCCGATCTGTCCGGGCTTGTTCAACCTGACCGGTGATTCTTTTTCGAACTCTTTCCCCGGCAGGAGCCTCCTTAAGCTGCTCTTGTACCTCGCGCAGTGTCCGGCTCAGGGAGAGGTTCCAGCCAAGGAGAAAACCGAGCGCTGCTCCAACCAGTAGCCCTTCGATACCATTAAAAATGGTACCAAACAGGAGACTGCCGACAATTACGCTGAAAATCCTCAATCCTTCTCCCCTTTCCGGTTATCAAAATAGTTTTCAGGCCATTCTCCATGTCATAGCAGCAGGCCCCAAGCTTCGGTACAATGCTCACAGGTGTCTATATTGTATCGTTTTGAAAAAAAAAGAGAAG
>CAZPXI010000245.1:0-4323 GCA_964590715.1 uncultured Desulfobulbus sp. | reverse complement strand
AAGGTAGTTTTCCATGAAGCTTGACCGATTGTTATCTATTGTGATTATGCTGCTCAACCGGGACAGGGTGCAGGCCGGAGACCTTGCCGAACATTTTGGTGTTTCGGTGAGAACTATTTATCGGGATATTGATGCAATTAACCGGGCCGGAATTCCCATAGTTACCTATCAGGGAAATAAGGGGGGCTTGGGGATAATCGACGGATACACGTTGGATCGTCAGGTTTTAACCCTGCAGGATATGGTCTCGATGCTGTCGGTGTTAAAGGGGGTTAATTCAACCTTTCAAGACCGACAGATCCATGATGCCATTGAAAAAATCCATTCCCTGGTTCCGGAGGAAAAACAGGATTATGTCAGGAATCATGCTGACCGGGTTGTCATTGATGTAATGCCATGGGGAATGCCCGGCAGGCAGAAAGAAAAAATGGTCTTATTGCAGCAGGCAATTGCTGAGAATTATTTGGTGGATTTTTCATACTGTGACTGCACAGGGGCAAGGTCCCGGCGCACGATTGAACCTATGACTCTGCTTTTTAAAGCAACGACCTGGTATGTATTTGCTTATTGCAGACTACGGAGTGATTTTAGATTGTTCAGGTTAAGCAGGATGCGTCGGCTTGTGGTGCTGAAAACAACATTCATCCGGAAAAATGCAGATTACAACCAGTATGACCAAATGAGTTCCGGTGCAGCAAAAATGGTTCAATTGGTCATAAATTTTAAAAAATCAATAGCACAGAATGTGGAGGATTATGTGGATGAGTCCTGCCTTAAATATATGGAGAATGGCGATATTATAGCGACAGTTGAAATGCCGGAAAATGATTGGATCATATCCTGGCTGTTAAGTTTGGGAGAACATGTAGAAGTGATCAAACCGGAAAGAATGCGGACTCTGTTACAGGAAAAGGCAAGAAAAATAATCGGCATCTATCGCAATTCACAAGAGGATTAAAAGGTATTAATCGTGCTGCTACAATGAGATACTGTAATGTTGGTTATTTATTTTCAAACATGACATACAGGTGTCACAGCCTTGGTCTATGATTAATGCACAAGTCATCAGTATGAATGGAGCAGGCCTCGGGCCACAGCCACAATGAAAGCCAAAAGGAGAGAAACGATGAAAATTGCATTGATCATTGCTGTTGTTGTTTTATGTGTCGGTGGAGGATTTGTTTATAGAATGCTGAAAGGGCCTGACTTGTCACGGTATGAGCATTTACGGCAGCCAAGAATAACAACGCTTCCGGATAGCAACGTTCTGGCGGTGTCCTTTGAAGCATCAGGGGAAGAGTTGAAAGAAGTCTTCGGTTTTTTATTTAAAAATTATTTCAAGATCAAGGGGGTACCAAAAAGACCGGACAAGATGCCGCCGCCTGCCGCCAGGTATGAAAATGTAGTGGATTTTGACATGGAACCAGCCAGGCGGAAATCCTTCTTGAAAAATATAATCTGGAAGGGAGTGGCCGCTATTCCCCTGGCGTCTGATATCGCTGAGTTGCCTGATATTAAGAATGAAAAATTAACAGCCGGGGTAGTTCGTTGGCAGTACGGGAAAACAGCGGAAATTCTTCACGTCGGTCCTTATGAAGAAGAGGCACCCACGGTAAAGAGATTGAAAAAGTATATTGAGGAGCAGGGATATGAAATTGCAGGTCTCCATGAGGAGGTTTATCTCCGGGGACCGGGCTCACCCATGAGTAAATCGAAAGATTATTATACGATAATTCGCTATCCTGTGAAGAAGAAATAAGTAAGATGTGCTTGATCCGTTTGCTCGAATGTCTCGCCGGCACTTTTGCAGGGGTTCATTGCAAAATAACAGCAACCGGAATTTGTCGGTGTCGTAAAAAGCCTCGCCACCGACGGCGGACAGCTCATAACATCTTGATATTGCGTGCTGTGCAATTGGCGTTTTAGACTTTTTACGAGTCTATCAAAATTCAGTCTATCTTCTTTTCTTTGTTTTAAGGTTTTACTGTGTTAATGTGACCACGGTCATAAAAAAAGGCGGTCCATCCTCATGCGTATCACAAAAGAAGCCAAAGAAAATAACCGAAGAAAGATTCTTGAAGTTGCGGACCAACTCTTTGCCCAAAAAGGGTATGAGTCGACAACAACCCGGGATATCTCCATGGCCTGTGGAATGGCCAAGGGAACGTTGTTCAACTACTTCAAAAGCAAGGAAACACTGGCCATGACCCTGGTTGCCCGGGCCATGGAGTCCGGGCGAAAAGCGTATGAACGGCGTAAAACCGGAGAAGAGCGTTTTGAGGAGGATCTTTTTTTACTCATTGTCTCGGAACTCCGCGCCTTAAAATCCTATCGGAAGTACATAGGCCCGGTCCTTGAAAGTGCAATGTCTGTTTTTTCCAAAGCCTGTCCATGTGAGGCCGGAGAAAAGGCCCGAGAAGCTCATCTTGAAACCGTGGCCCACATCCTGTCGATTCATGGTTTCGAGACCCGGGATTCCCCAGTTATCATCACCCTGTACTGGTCGCTGTATCTTGGTATTCTGGCACACTGGTCAAGGGATACCTCGAATAATCAGGCCGAGACCCTGACGCTTGTTGATTACTCCATGCAGATGTTTGCCGGTACGGTCTCTGGAAATATTGTCCACAATCATCGCATTGTTTCCAATGCATAGCAGCACTGCTCCCATCCTTTCCCGGCTCCAGACCAAAAGAATTCCTGCAAGTTCTTTTGTCCGCATGTGGTCCCTGGGCAACAGTCAGGCACGAATCGCAGCAAATTATTTTGCCTATGCCCTTGGCAGACAGTTTGTTGATGATGATAAAAAACTCCTGTTGCAAAACGAATTTTACTTAAAGTCTGCCGTGCAACTCATCGGCACAATGGGCTATCTGCGCGGTGCAATCATGAAAGCCGGGCAGATGTTGGCCAATTTCCCACAGATCATGCCGCAGGAATTAACGGAGATCTTTGAATCCCTGCAGTTTGAAGCCCCGCCGATGCATTATTCACTTATTCGGGAGGTTTTCCTGGATGAGTTGAACCGGGAGCCGGAAGAGCTTTTTGCCTTTTTTGATAAACAGGCCTTTGCCGCCGCCTCTCTGGGGCAGGTTCACAGGGCCAGGCTGCATAACGGCAAAGAAGTGGCTGTTAAAATTCAATATCCGAATATTGCTGCAACCATTGAAGCAGATATGAAAACCATGGCTTTTCTGCTCCAGACCATGCGGTTTAAAAAGGATTTCAAGTATCTGTGTTCACATATCCATGACGCAAAAAGAGTTTTTCAAAGGGAAGTTGACTACCTGTCTGAAGCCTCGTTTATGGAGAAGAACAGGAAAGTTTTTTCGGGCAGTAAGGTGGTTGTTCCCAACCATTATCCTGAATTTTCCAGCAGGCGGATACTGACCATGGAGTACCTTCCCGGTTGCCATCTCAGGCAGTTTCTGGCCCGAAATCCGTCCGCTGCCCAGCGCAATCATTTTGGCGAGCTTATCTCCTATTCTCTGGTGCATTCCTGGTTTGCCTGTAGAACGATCTATGCCGATCTTCATCCCGGAAATTATATCTTGATGGATGACGGTCGGTTGGGATTTATTGATTTCGGCTGTTACAGGCAGTTTGAGGAGGATCGGTGGAACCTCCAGATGGATGGTGAACTTGCCATGCTCAATGGTGACCGGGAAAAACTGCTCTTGTATATCACAAAACTCAGCATGCATGACAGGCCCGAGGATCTTGACCAGGGATGGGTTGATCTTTTTTTCAAACAGATGCAATGGATCCTCGCGCCGATAACGAGCAATGGCCCTTTTGATTTTGCCGATCCGGTCTTTGTGGCAAACGGGGTGTCCCTTTTTAAAGAATTGATAAAATGCGGCTGCGCAAGAACAGACCCTTTCTACAATTGGAGCAACAGGGCTCTGCTCGGCCATCGCTCACTGATGTATCGGCTACAGGCAAAAATTGATTACTCCTCCCTTTACCTCCAGGAGATGCAAAGATATTTATGAGTACCACAACTCCATAAGTAGGCGACCTCTCGCCATCTTCTCTTTGATTGTTCTTTGTTTGTTCTTTGTTGTTACTTCCCGGCAGCTCTAAAATATGTATATTAAGTGACCCTGCCCATTTTAATCTTGACGGAATTGTTTCGCGTATTAATATGAGCGCGGTCATTTGAAAACGGGGAGGCTGGAATGAACAGGTTGAAAACAGGTTGTGAAATCGCTTTTGGAAAAACAGCAAGGTGTGTATTTCGGCACCCCTGGCTGTCAATTGGCCTTGTCCTGGCAATTCTGCTGCCGCTGATTTCGCAGCTCCCTCATCTCACCATGGATA
>CAZPXI010000244.1:0-4330 GCA_964590715.1 uncultured Desulfobulbus sp. | reverse complement strand
CTTTTATTTACATGAAAGTGTTCGTATCACTTTCGTTCTTCGTTATGGCTGTGTCCAAAATTTCGGAGTCTCGTAAACTCGCTGACCTGGGCCAGCCATGCTGGTTACTCAGATTGGGGCAGAGTAAAAACCCGCTTGCTCATTTCCGCATCCAGCAGAAAAAGCCCGGAGGAGTTATCTTTGATTAATTTTAGTTTATCAACAATCTCGCCGACACTGGCCTCTTCTTCAACCTGCTCGGTGACAAACCATTGCAGAAAAATATTGGTGGCATGATCCTTTTCACGGATGGCCAGATCAACCAGATCATTGATAAGCTCCGTAACCATCTGCTCATGACGAAGAATGTGTTCAAAGGCCACCAGGGGGCTCTTCCAGCTGGTTTCCGGCTTTTGAATCGTATCCAGGGTTACCCGGCCGCCACGTTCATTGACAAAATCGTAAAATTTCATGCTGTGCATGAGCTCTTCCTGAACCTGCCCCCGCATCCAGGCCGCAAATCCGGCCAGACTGATGGACTGGAAATACGACTCCATGGACAGATACAGATACGACGAATACATTTCGGCGTTGATCTGCTCGTTGAGCGCTTTCATCATTTTCTTTTTCAACATACCTCACTCCTTATAAGTAAAATGAACAACCTGAAAAATACAAATATGGAACGTATTATAATCACAGTCTCTATATTTTCCATACCGTCCTGGAAAATTGTTGTCTTTTATCCATAAACCTGCTTTCATTTCGGTACATGATGGAAATCTCTACCGGATTTTGATTCCGCTTTACAGGTTTATTTCTATGCAGAAGACAATACTCATCACAGGGGCCACGTCCGGTTTCGGCCTTGCCTGCGCCAAACGTTTCGCCGCTGAAGGATGGCAACTGATCCTTACCGGCAGACGGACAGAACGGTTGCAGGAGTTCTGCCTGCAACATCCGGCAGCGACTGTCCATTGGGCCACCCTTGATGTCCGTGACCGTGGCGAAGTGGAACGGTTTATCCGTGAGCTGCCCGATGCTTTTGGGAAAATCGATGTCCTGGTCAACAATGCAGGTCTGGCCCTTGGCATAGAGGGAGCCCAAGAGGCCGATCTGGACGACTGGGAAACCATGGTCGACACCAATATCAAAGGGTTGATGTATCTTACCCGGACAGTGCTGCCCGCCATGGTCAAGCGTAATCGCGGCCACATCATAAACCTGGGCTCCGTGGCCGGCACCTATCCGTATCCCGGCGGCAACGTGTACGGCGGGACCAAAGCCTTTGTCAAGCAGTTCTCAAAAAACCTGTTGACCGATCTGGTTGCTACCAAAATCAGGGTGAGCAACATCGAACCCGGACTTTCCGAGAGTGAATTTTCCGTGATTCGTTTTCATGGTGATCAAGAAAAAGCGGATCAGGTGTATAAAGGAACCCAACCCATTACCCCTGATGACATTGCTGAAATTGTCCACTGGGTGACCAGTGTACCGCCGCATGTCAACATCAATACCGTCGAAGTCATGCCGGTCTGCCAGAGCTGTGCCCCTTTTGCTATTCATCGAGAACAAGCATGAATCCGCGGTGCACCTCTTCCATTCACTGAAATCAGGGAACTAAAACCTTATGCGACGTGCCGTTATTACAGGAATGGGCCTGATTTCTCCGCTCGGCAACACTCTTGCCGACACATTGACTTCTCTGCAGGAAGGACGATCCGGAATCCGCTTTCAACCGGCGTACCGTGAGCTCGGCCTGCGCTCGCAGGTCGGCGCCTTCACCGACATCGACCCTAAAGAGCATATCGATAAAAAGATCCTGCGTTTCATGGGCAACGCTGCAGCCTATGCCTACCTTGCCATGACCCGGGCCATCGAAGATGCCGGACTTTCCGAAGACCAGGTTTCCCATCCCCGTACCGGCCTGATCATCGGCTCCGGCGGCACATCGGCGGAAAATGTGGTTCTGGCAGCCGATGTCATGCGTAAAAAAGGATTGAAGCGACTCAGCCCCTTCATGGTTCCACGCACCATGTCGAGCACGGTCTCCGCCTGCCTGACCGCACCCTTTCACATCAAAGGCACCTGCTACTCCATATCTTCCGCCTGCGCTACCGGATCCCACTGTATCGGGGCGGCCATGGAGCAGATACAACTGGGTAAACAGGATATCGTCTTTGCCGGAGGGGCCGATGAAGAACACTGGACCCAAACCTCGATGTTTGACGCCATGGGTGCCCTGTCAACCAGATTCAATGAACAGCCGGCAACGGCGTCCAGGCCGTACGACACCAACCGGGACGGATTCGTGGTTGCCAACGGCGCAGGACTGATTGTGGTTGAAGAGCTGAGCCATGCCCGCAAAAGAGGAGCAAGAATCTACGGAGAGCTGCTCGGCTACGGAGCTACCGCCGACGGCTACGAGATGGTGGCCCCGTCCGGGGAAGGAGCCGAACGCTGCATAGCCCTGGCCCTGGAAAACGTCGACTGCTCCATCGACTACATCAATGCCCACGGCACCTCGACTCCCATCGGCGATCTGGTAGAACTCAGGGCAATCCGCAGAATCTTCGGCAATGACATCCCGCCGATCAGTTCAACAAAATCTCTTTCCGGCCATTCTCTAGGTGCGGCCGGGGTTCATGAGGCTATTTATACTCTGCTCATGCTGAACCATGACTTCATTGCCGGTACGGCCAACATTGAAGATCTGGATCCCGAAGCGGCCGACATGCATATTGTCCAGGAAGCCACGGAGACGGATATACAGACAGCCATGTCCAACAGTTACGGTTTCGGCGGCACCAACGCCTGCCTGATTTTTCAAAGAATGTAAGCCGTCATGGTGGAAACGATTTCGCCATTTATGAGCGAGGCCGTCAGGCTTTCGGAACATGGTATGTGCCGGGGGGACGGCGGGCCGTTCGGGGCAGTGATAGTCAGGGAAGGGAAAATCATCGGCAAAGGCTGGAACAAGGTGCTTGCGGCAAATGACCCCACGGCCCATGCTGAGATAACAGCTATCCGGGATGCCTGCCGGGCCACCTCCTCGTACCGGCTGGAAGACTGCACCATCTACGTCAACTGTGAACCCTGCCCCATGTGTCTGGCAGCCATCTACTGGGCCGGGATCGAAAAGATTGTCTTTGCCGCAAGCCGCGAGGATGCCGAACAGATAGGATTTATCGATGCGGAGCTGTACCGGGAAATCTGCCGACCCGATCAACAGCGCTCTATGAGGACAGGAAGAGAGGATAAAAAAACCGCCCTGAAAATCATGCAGCAATGGCCGACCCTGGACGGTCGTCGTGATTACTAAGGCGGGCAAGCCCGCAGGTTTTTAGGCTATAGTCGGCCGTTAGCAAGGGATTAAAAAAAAACGTCCCTGACAGTCTTCAGCCTAAACAACCTATTACTTTGACGAGTACAAAACAATTTAATTTTCTCGAAGTCTTCGCTATCTGTTTTTTTATAACGAAAATTCAAGGGAAAGCCCTGACGCCACCGTGAAAAGGTGCACACCCCATGCTTGGGGTGAAGACAAAAAAAACTAAACAGGTCTATTCCTCCTCCTCCTGCTCGTCGAGCCGCCGCATGCCCTCCATGATCAGCCCCATGAAACCGCCGAGCACATCCAGTTTCTCTGCCTCCTCGGAGATGCCGGAGGTATAGGTAAAGCGGCCGGTTCTTTTGGCCAGCAGGGCAAATACAGCGTCTTTTCCGGCCAGGGTATTGTATCTGGCCTGAATCAACTCCCCCTCATTAAACAGGACCTGGGCTTTCCCATCTTCCAGGTCCAGTTCAACCTGTCCGGTCTTCTGGCTTGAGTTAATCAACTGGAACAGATCAACGGTATTGATCTCGGCAAGTTCCCCACTCATGCCGGAACTGATGGTGCCGGCGTGCATGGTATTGGCCTGGGCCCGATCCACCAACATCCGGTAAAAGAAAACCTGAAGTACAGGGTACTTGTTGAGGATGTGTTTGAAGTCCTTGCTGCCCAGGGTAGCAAGCCGGGTCTTTGCCCTGGTGTGAATCGAGGTCGTGACCGGCTCGCCGGAGAGTAGACTCATTTCACCGAAAATCTCGCCGACGCCCATCTCCGAAAGGGTCTGGCCATCATCGGCAATAACAGCCACCTTACCCTCCAGAAGAATATATAAATTTGTTCCAGGATCTCCTTTTTTCAGAACAACCTTATTGTCGCTGTACTCCTTAAGGTGCAGAAGCGCTGAAAGGTCGCGCAGGGAATCATCATCAAGTGATTCAAAGACATCAAGACAGCGAATCAGGTCAAAAAACTGATCCATATGTTTCATCTTTTCCCGCTGCTCGGCTGCGGCCAACA
>CAZPXI010000243.1:2076-4337 GCA_964590715.1 uncultured Desulfobulbus sp. | reverse complement strand
GTCCTGGCAATTCTGCTGCCGCTGATTTCGCAGCTCCCTCATCTCACCATGGATACAAGCAATGAGGCCTTTTTCCGGCCCGATGATAAAGTGCTTGTTGACTATAATGCGTTCCGCAATCAATTCGGCAAAGATGAGTTCATCGTTATCACCGTCAGTGGTTCTGCAGTGTTCGACTTGGATTTTTTAGAGAAATTGCGGAACCTGCATAAGGATCTTGAAACAAATGTGCCGTATATCGATAAAATCACCAGCCTGATCAATGTCAGGAACACGAGAGGGGAGGAGGATGAGCTTATCGTCGAGGATTTTCTGGAGAATTGGCCGGAAAATAAGACAGACCTCGCCGCATTACAAAAACGGGCTGCAGACAATACCCTGTATGAAAATTTCATTCTCAATAAAAAAAATACCATGACGGCCATTGTCATCAAGCCGCTGGCCTGTAATCCGGATGCCGGAGAACTCAGGCAGGAGGAAGGGACCTGTCAACCGATGAGCAATCTGCAAAATCAGGAGATGGTTGCACGCATTGGACCGATACTGGCCGGATATAATGGAGCTGATTTTGCCGTTGCCGTTTCCGGAATGCCGATAGTCATTCAATATCTCAACCATACCCTGGATAAAGACCTCCGGGTTATCATCCCGATGACCTTTGTTGTGGTTCTTCTCTTTCTGGGGATTCTCTTCAGGCGACTCAGCGGTATCGTGTACCCGATGGTCGTTTTTGTCATTTCTCTTGTCTCCGCAGTTGGAATCATGGCCGTATTACGGCTCCCCATGACCAACATCACAACTATTCTCCCTTCATTTCTGCTTGTGGTCAGTATCAGTGATGCGGTCCATATTCTGGCCCTTTTTTATCCCCAATACCAGAAAACAGGAAACAGGGAAGAGGCCATTGTCACCGCAATGAGCCGGGCAGGACTTCCCGTGTTGATGACATCACTGACAACAGCCGGTGGATTGGTATCCTTTATGGCGGCGAAAATCGCACCGATTGCCGACCTTGGTGTCGTGATTCCGGCAGCGGTCTTCCTTGCTCTTTTCTACACGGTTTTTCTGCTCCCTGCATTTCTGGCGCTCTTTCCGGTGAAACGTAAAGCGAGTCATGATCGGCAGAAAAAGCACTTGGACGGATTTTTTATTGCCCTTGCCCGATTTACCTGCAACAGGCAGAGGATTATTTTCGGCTTTTTCGGCTTTCTGTTTGTCCTTGCCGTGGTTGGTATAGGCAACGTACGTTTTGAGCATAATGCCTTGAAATGGTTTCCCAAAGACTCAAAAATCAGGATGGATACCGAGAAGATCGACAGGCAGATGGGCGGTACTGTTTCCTTTGATGTGGTCATTGACACCGGCAGGGCCGATGGGCTGTATAATCCGAATTTTATCCATGCTCTTGAGGCGTCCGTAGAGAAATTCAGCAGGTATGCAACAGAAGATCTGTTTGTCGGCAAAGTGCTTGCTTTGACAACAATACTCAAAGAAACGAACCGTGCCTTGCATGGGAACAGGCCGGAATTTTACTCCCTTGCACAAGATCGGCGGCTGATTGCCCAGGAGTTGTTTCTTTTTCAATTGAGCGGTTCCGATGATCTGGATGAGCTTGTTGATCAGCAGTTCAGTAAAACCAGATTTACCATGCATGTCCCTTACCGGGATACATCGAGATACAAAAAATTCGTCAGTGATGTGGAAGCCGACCTGCACACGCGCTTTCCGGAGTGTATAATCACGGCCACGGGCGTCAATGCCCTGTTTGTGGAGATTTTAAATAACGTCATGAAAACCATGGCAAGAAGTTATACCATTGCCTTGATCCTGATTTCTCTTCTTATGGTCCTCATGCTCGGTAAACTTAAAATGGGCTTGCTGAGCATGGTCCCCAATCTGTTTCCGATTATCATGGTGATAGGGTTTATGGGCTGGTTTGGAATCCCTCTTGACTTGGGAACCGTCCTTATCGGCAGCATCAGTATCGGTCTGGTTGTGGACGATACCATCCATTTTCTCCATCATTTCGGAAAACAGTATGATAGGTGCGGCGATCCGGTCCTGGCCACTGAAAAAACGTTTACAACAGTCGGCAGGGCAATGCTGGTCACCTCCCTGGTCCTTGCCGGTGGTTTCCTGTGTAATCTTTTCTCTGATCTGGGAGTGAACAGGAATACCGGGACGCTACTTGCCGCAACCATTCTTATTGCTTTGGTAACCGACTTTCTGCTGACTCCGGCAATACTCTCTCTGGTGTATAG
>CAZPXI010000243.1:0-1976 GCA_964590715.1 uncultured Desulfobulbus sp. | reverse complement strand
GCCGCTCTTTTGTCTGTCTTTTTCTGTTTACCTTGTCTCACCAGTCTTGCCGACGACACAGTCGACATGGGTGACCGGATAGCACGTGAAGCGGACAGGCGGGCATCAGGATTTGGTGATTTTACCGCAGAGATGGAAATGATCCTCCGCAACAGGCAGGGGCGTGAAAGCCAACGCAGAATACGGGTACGGGCCATGGAGACGGAAAATGATGGTGATAAGAGCCTGACCATCTTTGATTCTCCCGCAGATGTGAAGGGAACGGCCCTGTTAACCCATAGCCACAAGAGCGGAGACGATGACCAGTGGCTCTATTTACCGGCCTTGAAACGGGTTAAGCGTATCAGCTCACGAAACAAATCCGGTTCATTTATGGGCAGTGAGTTTTCTTACGAGGATCTCGGCAGCCTGGAGATTGAAAAATATACCTATAAATACCTTGGTGAAGATAACCTGAACGGTCGCAACTGCTTCATGCTTGAGCGTTACCCCAAAGATAAGAAAAACTCCGGCTACAGTCGGATCATTTCGTGGCTGGATCAGGATGAGTACCGGCTATGGAAGGAGGAATACTATGACAAGAGAAATCGACTGCTCAAAACCCTGACCCTGGGAGAATATCAGCGCTATATTACTACAATATGGCGGGCGCATTTCATGCACATGGTCAATCACCAGACCGGAAAAGAGACGGATTTAATCTGGTCGAATTTTTCCTTCCAAACCGGGCTCTCGTCAAGGGACTTTAATAAAAACAGCTTGAAACGAGCCAGATGATCAACAAAGCCAAAGTCGTTCCCTTGATGGTGATGACTTTTTTTCTGTTTCCGGCGGCAGAAAATGGAAATACGGCGGAATTGACCGGCTCCGTAAGCGTAGAAGGTCGAATGTTTCTCCATTCTCCTGCCTGTCAAGATCAGAAAGACCGGAACGGATCTCTTGCCCTTGTTGCGGAACTGTATCAGGCCTTTCCATCCGGTTCCAGTGTCCTGTTTTTTCCCTTTGCCCGCCTTGACGGCTCTGATCGGCAAAGAACGCACTTTGATTTTCGAGAGCTGAATTATTTTTATCCGGCCGAAAGCTGGGAACTTACAACCGGCATTTCCAGAGTGTACTGGGGGGCAACGGAATTTGTCCATCTGGTCGATATCGTCAATCAGACCGATCTTGTTGAGAGTCTGGATGGGGAGGACAAACTCGGCCAACCCATGCTTCATCTTGCAGTAATCAGGGACTGGGGCGTTGTTGAGGGATTTCTGCTCCCTTATTTTCGGGAACGGACCTTTCCCGGAAAAAATGGGCGGTTACGTGGCCCCCTTGTTGTCGATACCTCTCAGGCAGTCTACGAGAGCGGAGCAGGGCAACACCACGTCGATTTTGCCGCCCGTTATAACTGCACAGTCGGGAGGTGTGACCTGGGCATCTCTCAGTTTGTCGGCACTGGTCGTGAACCAACTCTGAATGTGGAGATACATGATTCGGGAACGCCTGTTCTCATTCCGTATTACCCGCAGATCAGCCAGACCGGGATTGATATGCAGATGGCGGATGGCAGGTGGCTCTGGAAAGGTGAGGCAATTTATCGAAGCGGTCAGGGCCGTGCTTTTGCAGCCGCCACATTTGGTTTTGAATATACGATGTATGGCCTTTTCGGGTCAGCCATGGATCTGGGGATTATCGGGGAATACATTTTTGATGACCGGGGTGAACCCGTGAGAACTCTTTATGAGAATGATCTTATGGCCGGGCTGCGATGGACATGGAATGATGTCGATGATACGAAGTTTCTTGCCGGGATCATCAAAGATCTGGAGAATCCTTCGTTGTTCTTTACCCTGGAAGGAAACCGTCGCCTTGGTGACTCTGTGAAGATAGAGGTTTCCGGAGTTTTTTTTGCAGAGACCAGCGAGAATGATCCTGTTTTTCTTCTTCGAAAGGACGATTTTGTCAAAGTTGAAGCTGTTTTTTATTTTTGA
>CAZPXI010000242.1:0-4346 GCA_964590715.1 uncultured Desulfobulbus sp. | reverse complement strand
CCGGTTCTTGTCCAGAATATGGGCGTTCGTACCGGCATGGCCATGGATCGAACCATGAGCCGACTCATTACCACTCCTGCCCGGGTGGCCTATGACGAGGAAACGCTGACCATGGTTCATTCCAAGTTCAGCGGCTGGGCTGAAACGGTTTTCGTCAACAAAACCGGTGAACATGTAAAAAAGGGCCAGACTCTGCTGACGATCTACTCGCCGGAACTGGTTTCTACCCAGGAAGAATATCTCCTTGCCCTGGCCAACGCCAAGGTACTGGCCCTGTCCAGTATGAAGGAAATCAGAGATGATGCCGAACGTCTGGTCACAGCCACTCGTAAGCGCCTGTCCTATTTTGACATTCCGGAAAAAGTCATCCGTCAGCTCGAGCAAACCGGTGAGGTCAAAAGAGACCTGCCCATAGACTCTCCGTTTACCGGCACAGCCATTGATGTCGATGTGGAAGCTGGTTTTTATATAACGCCCAACAAGAGGTTGTACCGAATTGCTGATTTGTCCAAGGTATGGGTCTATGGGGAAGTCTATGAGCCCGATCTGCCCTGGATCCGTAAAGGAGATATGGCCATGATCTCGGTGGCCAGCCAGCCTGGAAAGCAATTTTCCGGAACTATTGATTATATCTATCCGTATGAAGAAGGAAAAACCCGCACAGTCAAGGTTCGACTGATCTTTGACAATAAGAACGGTAAACTTAAACCAGGTATGTTTGCAAATATCACTATCCATGCCGGAAAACGGGAGAATGTACTGGCCGTACCGTCCGAGGCCATTCTTCGCTCAGGCAGTGAAAAACGGGTCTTTGTCGTCACCGGGCCCGGAACATTTGAACCCCGCCAGGTGGTCACCGGAGTTGAAGCAGACGGCTATACCGAGATTGTTAAAGGCTTGACCCCGCATGTAAGTGTGGTCACCTCGGCCCAATTCCTGATTGATTCGGAGTCCAGTCTCAGAGAGGCTATCGCCAAGATGATTGAGCCCAAGAAAGGTACAGCAGAAAAAGACGATATGTCGGATATGGAGAAAGAGACAAAAAAATAAGTGGTTATGACCCGGGGCCGTCCCAGGGAGAACTCGTTCTCTGCCGGGTGCGGGAATAAATTGGAATGTGTTACGGCTGTGGTCCTGAAAATACGGTCCAGGCCTGCCGATCTACCCACGTCCATCCATAGTGCATAACAAGTACAAGTATAGAGACAGACTATGATCAAAAAAATAATTGATTTCTCCATCCGTGATCGCTTCTTGATCCTGATCGGCACCGCCATCATTGCGGCTGCAGGCCTCTGGACACTGAAGAATACGCCGTTGGATGCAATCCCGGATCTTTCCGATGTTCAGGTTATCATCTTTACCAAGTACGCCGGCCAGGAGCCCCAGGTTGTCGAGGATCAGGTAACCTATCCTCTGACCACGGCCATGCTGCAGGTTCCAAAAGCCAAGGTCGTGCGGGGCTACTCTTTTTTCGGTATCTCTTTTGTTTATATCATTTTTGAGGACGGAACCGACATGTATTGGGCCCGTTCCCGTGTGCTGGAATCCTTGAACTATGTAAGCTCAGACCTGCCTCCGGGCGTGACTCCCTCCCTGGGCCCCGATGCCACCGGGGTCGGCTGGGTCTACGAGTATGCCCTCGTTGACCGTACCGGCAGGCATGATCTGGCCCAGCTCAGGTCTATCCAGGACTGGTATCTGCGGTATCCCCTGCAGACGGTTGAGGGAGTGTCCGAAGTTGCCTCGGTCGGCGGTTTTGTCAAACAATATCAGGTGGAAGTGGATCCGGATAAGCTGGCGGCCTATGGTATCCCGATTCAGAGTGTAAAAAAGGCCATTCAACGTTCCAACCGCGACGTTGGCGGCCGGCTGCTTGAAATGGCGGAAACCGAATACATGGTTCGCGGTCAGGGCTATATCAAGTCCATCGATGATCTCAAAGAGATCCCCTTGAAGACCGACAACATGGGAACTCCCATCCGTCTTGCAGACGTGGCCACCGTTCAACTCGGGCCCGATCTCAGGCGTGGCCTGGTTGAACTCAACGGCGAAGGCGAGGTTGCGGGCGGTGTTATTATCATGCGCTATGGTGAAAACGCCTTGGCCACCATTGAACGGGTACGGGCAAAGCTGGAAGAACTCAAAAAAGGTCTGCCCGAAGGGGTAGAGATTGTGCCGACCTATGACCGGGGCAGCCTGATTGAACGGGCGGTTGAAAATATCAAGGGCAAGTTGATTGAAGAATTCGTTGTCGTCTCTTTAGTCTGTATCGTCTTTCTGCTCCATTTCCGCTCGGCTCTGGTGGCCATCGCCACCCTGCCAATGGGTATTCTTCTGGCCTTCATTATCATGAAGGCCCAGGGCATAAATGCCAACATCATGTCGCTTGGCGGAATTGCCATTGCCATCGGTGCCATGGTGGACGGGGCAATCGTTATGATTGAAAATGCCCACAAGCATATCGAGCAGGCGGTAAACCGCGGTGAGGAGATAACCGGAAAAAACCGCTGGCGGATCATGAGTGAGGCTGCCAGGGAAGTTGGACCGGCGCTGTTTTTTTCTCTGTTGATCATCACTTTTTCCTTTCTGCCTATCTTTACCCTTCAGGCCCAGGAAGGGCGTCTGTTTACACCGTTGGCATTTACAAAGACCTATGCCATGGCCTCATCCGCCCTGCTTTCCATTACCATGGTGCCGGTGTTGATGGGTTTTTTCATCCGAGGCAAGATCATTCCGGAGAAAAAGAATCCGGTCAATCGCTTTTTTCAATTTCTTCATGGTCCGTCCTTGCGTCTTTGCATCAAACTGCGCTATCTGGTTATCGTGCTGGCTATTGTCCTTGTCGGTGTGACCTGGTATCCACTCAGTCAGTTGGGATCCGAGTTCATGCCGCCGCTGGATGAGGGCGATATTTTATATATGCCCTCTACCTTCCCAGGTATTTCCATCACCAAGGCAAAGGAATTTCTTCAACAGACTGATAAGATCCTCAAAACTTTTCCCGAGGTGGAGACCGTGTTTGGTAAGGTGGGACGGGCTGAAACTGCAACCGACCCGGCACCGCTTTCCATGATTGAAACCATTGTCCGGCTTAAACCCCGTGACCAGTGGCCTGATCCTGAAAAGACCACCCGTGAACTGATGCAGGAGATGGATAAGGATTTACGGATTCCAGGTATTGCCAATGCCTGGACCATGCCGATTATCACCCGGATAGATATGCTGTCCACCGGTATCAAAACCCCAATCGGTATCAAGGTAAGCGGTCCGGATCTGAAGGTTCTCGGCAAAGTGGCCATTGATATTGAAGATATCATGAAAACCATGCCGGAAACGGTTTCCGCATACGGTGACCGGGCAGTAGGCGGGTATTTTCTCGATATCGACATCAATCGTAAGGCCGCAGCCAGGTACGGATTGAGTGTCGGTGATATCCAGGACGTCATTATGACCGCCATCGGCGGCATGCAGGTTTCGCAGACGGTTGAAGGACTGGAACGCTACCCAATCAATCTGCGTTACCCCAGGGATTTCCGCGATAATCCGCAAAAGATCGGCCGGGTGCTGGTTCCGACTCCTTCGGGCAACAATATCCCCTTGTCCGAGGTGACCACTATATCACTCAGTCGTGGAGCACCGGTGGTGAAGAGTGAAAATGCCCGGCCCAATGCCTGGGTGTATGTAGATATCTCAACCTCTGATATCGGCGGCTTTGTTGCTGAGGCCAAACAGATCATTGAGAAGAAGCTTGATCTGCCTGCAGGCTATACCCTGTCCTGGTCCGGCCAGTTTGAGTACATGGAGCGGGCCAAGGAGCGGCTGCGTATCGTGGTTCCCTTTACCCTGGTATTGATTTTTCTCCTGCTCTACTTCAACTTCCGCAACCTTGCCGAGCCTGTCATTGTCATGTTCACGATTCCCTTTGCCCTGATCGGCGGGATCTGGCTGATATGGTACATGAACTTCAATATATCGGTGGCCATCGTGGTCGGGTTTATAGCACTTGCCGGAGTGTCGACCGAAATCGGAGTACTGGTTTTAACTTTTATCGACCATGAACTCGATCGTCAACATGAGCTTGCCGGCGGCAGGATACTGGATAAAAAGGAGATCATGGCCGCCGTCTACACCGGAACGGCGGAACGTGTACGGCCGATTGCCATGACCGCTATCGCTACTACGGCCGGTCTTCTTCCCATATTGTACGGTACGGGAACCGGTTCTCAGGTCATGCAGCGTATTGCCGCACCCATGGTCGGGGGAATGGTGACCGCCACCATGCTCTGTCTGCTTGTTCTTCCTGTTATTTACGGGAGTTACCTGCAGGTTGTGGAACATTATCG
>CAZPXI010000241.1:0-4372 GCA_964590715.1 uncultured Desulfobulbus sp. | reverse complement strand
TGTGGGTCTTACTTGAATTGAGCCAGTCATCGCCGGTCATGGACTGCCAGTCCTGATCAATGATGGTCAACACCGTAACCTGAAGGTTGGGAGCCTTTGTGCAGAGCTCTGTGAAGACAAGATGCTCAGCCTGCATGGCACCTGCTGTTCCATGGGTACAGAGAAGAAGGGATGTAAACATATTCAAAAAATACCAAGGAGGTCGCCCTACGGAAACGTAAGGGAAAGAAAATCCTTCCCGACTGAGTACATGCCGGGAAGGATAGGTTGATTGTTTGTAAAAGTTCACCAGCACCCCATCTTCGTCCGATCAGGCCTCCTTACATAGACGGGCTATAGCTCGTCGGCCTGCTTGAACGAATATTGAGTACTGGTAAACTTTTACAGTACCAGAATATAGCCCGCTTCGGATACCCTGGTAAACTATTACGATTGTTTGCGATTTACTCTTTACGGACGTGCTACATCCATTTTGTAAAAATCAAAACAACAAAGGTCGTCAGTAATGAAAGGATAAGGGCGGTCATGTCCTCATTGCGTTCGCTGGAAAAAACGGACAGGGCGCGTTCTTCAAGCTCTTCCGTGTTTGCATCTTTTGCAATTGTAGACTCCCCCTTGCCGGCATCACCTGTTTCTATGGTAATTTTATCGTCACTCATATTAAATCCTCTGGGTAATTATACCTGGAAATCAATCCGAAGTCAGTGCTTTTAATTAATTTCCGCCAGTTACTGTTGCTGAACTCTAGAAGCAATTCGATTCCACCGGTCATTTAAGCACTACGTCTTTGACCAGCCACAAGACGACAAAGAACGATAGGGTTGCCTTGGTTACCCCGGAAATAATACCAATGGCCAGGGGCCAGCCGCCTGCCTGCAGAACCGCCTTCTTGGTGATCTGCATGCCAAGCCCGATCAGGCCGAAGGCAAAGAACCAGATCATGCAGTCGGTCAGGGTGGTGACGGTTTTTGATTTTTTATGAACCTGTTTGATGGCATGTTTTATGGCCGATGTGACGTCTTTGCTCAGGTTGATCTCTTTCGCCTTGGCAGCAGCCAGCACGGATTCCAGCTGGAACATCCGGTCTTCGCCCTGTTTGTTGAACACTTTTTTGTCGGCACGGTTTTCATAGTTACCGGCAAGCTGACGTTGGGCAATGAGGTCTGTGACCGCAGCCATCTGCTCTTCGCTGAGGCCCTTGATTTCGTTAGCCTTCAATGCGTCGTTTAAGGTTTCCCATTCTTTTTCAGTAACCTGAGTCCGGTCATTATAACTGAAATCAATGAATTTGCCCTTGTAATGGGTGGGCGGTGAAAAGAGGCCCAAAGAAGACATGGCAAAAAGCAGCAGGAACCCAAGGATAAAAATTGGAAATTTATCAATAACAACTTCCTTGAAGGTCAGTTTTTTTCCAGTCTCTTTTCCAAACCAGGTGGCCAGGACCAGGACGATGATCGGCAGGAAGAGAACCCGGGTGATGTTGAAAATTTCAGCAACCTTCAGGGTCTTGATGTCAACTGCGTTGAACGCAAGCGCTGCGGCTGCAACCTGAGCGGAGTTCAGAATACCGGTTCCGGCCCAGGCTCCGAACTGGACGGGGTTCATGCCGGCCCAATGACCGACGGTGGGAAAGACAAACATGCAGATAATGCCGAAGGAGAGAATGGTACCGATGGTATAGGCCATCTCTTCACTTTTTGCCTTGACCACCGGGGCAACGGCCACGGTGGCGGAAACACCGCAGACCCCCATTCCGGCGGAGAGTACGCCGGTCATGGTTTTCGGCTGTTTAAACAGATTGCCGAGCCAGAGCACGAAAAAGACCGTGCCCAGGACAAAGGTGCCGACCAGAAAGATGGAGTAGGTGCCAAGTTTTGCCAGCTCGGCAAAACTGTACCGAGCGCCCAGCATGATGACACCCATTTTGAGCACAAAACGAGCGCATTTAACGCCGGCTGCGGCAAATTTTGGAATACCGTAGGTGTTGGTCAGGAGAACACCGGCCAGCAGGCCGAGGACAACATAGTTCAAGTTGAGAATTTTATAGATTTTGAAACCAAGAACCGGCTGTAGGCTGTGACTGATCAGCTTGACAACCGGTTCCACATACCAGCGGATAGCCATGGCCATCAGCAGGATGAGAAGGATGCCCGGCAGCGGCTCCAGGACAAAACGATCGATGATGGTCTTTCCTGGTTTACGGATGGAATTAATAAGTGCACCGAGTATGCCGATACCGCCGCAGATAAATCCCATGGTAACCTGGAGATCGGAGGTCTTGGCGGTGTGGAGATATTTCATCAGCGGATGCAATATGCCGCTGCTGGCAATCAATGCGTAAATGATCAGAAAACCGCTTATAATAAATAGCGGTTTGTTATCCTGTGCCTGGGCCATAAGTATTCTCCTTTTGGGTTTGTCGAGAAATCATCCTGAGGCCCTGTGCCGGTGGAATGATTTTCCGGATCAACATCAACATTGGTCAAATCGTCATTGTCATAAAAAGCGGTGTGGTTGTCTCCCGGCTATTCACCTCCCTGTGCCGAATTCTTTTTTCTTTTGTTGGTCTATTTCATCGAGTTTTCCTGAATAATAATGACCGACCATATCCAGGAGAACGTAGACAAGTCGTAAACCGATAACGGCTGCAATAACACAACCGATGAGCTGCAGGGGGGTTCCCCGGTCGGTGGCAAGAATAAATTGCATGGTCGGTGCCATGAGATCAGTCTTTGCAAGAAGAACAAGAGTCGTCAGGATGCCGATGAGAAGGGCAAGAATTGCTCTGCGGCTTGGTCGTAGCATGGTGTGTCCTCTATCATGTTGAAATCACTACAAAAATAGCACAGTTGCGCCACGTGTCACTTTTATAAAGCAATTTCAGGGCCGAAAAAAGATATTTGGCTGTTGGTTTTATTTTTATTAAGTTATTTTAGTTAGATAGGGATATCTTTTCCTTTTTTCTTCCAAAGGTGTGAAAAAGATGTGGTGTGAAAGTGGATTCTGGTGCATCCTTGAGGAGGCATCAGAATCGTTTCCAGATCTGCTACTGGGTACAGACAGCAGGTGCTTCCGCAAGGATGCAGTGCCTACGTTGGGATGCAGGACGTATTTTCCATCACTCCCCGATATCGTAAGGAACGGGTACAAATGAAGAAACATGATATTACTTCACCTCAATGGGATATCTCCTCAATTGGGCTGCAATCCAAGTTCCTGCTCGGGCTTGCCTGTATCTTCATCTGTTTTTGTGTGGTCGTGACCAGCTTGCTCTATCTCTATGAAAAAAAACGGCTTGAAAATGAGGTCTATTACCAGACCGAACTGATTATGGCGGCTGTGGAATCGACCAGGGCATATGTCAGGGACGTACTCCGTCCAAAGATGTATGAGACGCTTGGCAATGAGACTTTTGTTCTTGAGGCCATGTCCACCTCTTATATCAGCCGGGTAGTTATGCAGCGATTTCAGGAAACCCTGCCTTCCTTTGAATATCGACGGGTGGCGATCAATGCCATGAACCCCGATTTTGAAGCCGATGCCCTTGAGCGGGAAAAGATCAAATATTTTTCCGAGAATCCGGCGGTGAACGACTGGCACGGGATAGTCAAGTTGGGCGATCAACCGTTGTATATGCGGTTTCGTCCGGTTCGTTTCACAACCCCTTGTTTTCGTTGCCATGGCGATCCTACCGACGCTCCGCAGACGATTATTGACCTGTACGGTAATGTCCACGGATTTAATCAAAAGGCCGATGTGGTCAGCGGAGTGATCAGTGTAGGGGTTCCCATCAACGTCGGGCTGGTGCCCATTATCGAGGTCGCCTGGAAGGTCTTCTGTGCGACCTTTATCTCCGTTGTTTTTCTCTACGGCATTATCTGGTTTTTTTTCAATAAGCTGATCATTCGTGATCTGCGCGGTCTGCTGGAGATTTTTCGGGATAATCTGCGTGATGAACACGGCGTGCAGCTCTACGAACAGGCCCGGGCAACGGATGAGTTCGGTGAACTGGCGACCTCGGTGCAGGTGGTTGCCCGTCATCTTCGTACAACCAGACTGCAGCTGGAGGACTACGCGAAAAATCTCGAGGAAAAGGTAAAAGACCGGACTCTTGCCCTGCAGCGCTCGGAACAGAGCCTGCGTGAAAAAGTGATTACCAGGGGTCAGGAACTGCGAACTTTAAACACCATCTCCGAACTGATCACCCAGTCGGTTTATCTGGCCGATATCCTTCCCAGGGTGTTGCAGCAGGCCCTTAAAGTGATACCGGCGGCCGGTGCGGGAATGTATCTGGTTGATCGGGAAAAGGCGGTGCTGGTTCTGCAGTGCCGGGAAAGTGCGGATGCACTTGCTGAAACCATTCCCTTTGATG
>CAZPXI010000240.1:0-4379 GCA_964590715.1 uncultured Desulfobulbus sp. | reverse complement strand
TAATAGACCGGATTCTCCTGGCTCTGACTGGTGGCTAAATCAAGATCAAATTCCAGCTGGCTGTCGGGCTTGCGCATGAGAAAGAAAAACCGCAGGGCATCGACCCCGACCTCATCGACCAGTTCATCAACCGTGACAAAGGTCGCCTTGCGGGTGGACATCTTCACCTGTTTGCCGCCCCGCATCAGAGTGACAAACTGATGCAGAATCACGGTGACTTTGGAATCATCCAGACCCAGGGCCCGAATACCGGCCATAACATCGGGTACAGTGGCAATATGATCGGCACCGAATATATCGATCATCCATTCAAACCCGCGCCGAAATTTTTCCCGGTGATAGGCGATGTCCGGCAGACGATAGGTGGGCTCACCGGTATTTTTGATAATCACCCGATCCTGTTCCTGGCCGAACTCGGTGGTCTTGAACCAGGTGGCGCCGTCCTTTTCGTAAACAAGACCCTTTTGCCGCAGTTTCTCGACCACATCATCAATCAAGCCGTCTTCATACAGGGTATGTTCATTAAAATACGAATCAAAGGCAATCCCTATTCGTTTGAGCGTGGTATCAATATCTGCAAAGATATCCTTCTGGGCCTGGTCCTTGAAAAACAGGACATCTTTTTCTTTCAGGCCGTCTCCGAATTCTTTCTGCAGCCGCCGTCCGATATCATAGATATAATCCCCCTGGTAGCCGTCCTCGGGAAATTCGTTTTTCAGGCCGAGTAATTCAAGATAGCGGGCCTTGGTTGAGGCACCCAGGACCCGCATCTGGCGACCGGCATCATTGAAATAATACTCCCGCTGAACATCATACCCCACGGCAGCAAGAACCCGGGCAATGGAGTCGCCTAAAATGGCGTTGCGACCATGGCCGACGCTGAGTGGTCCGGTGGGGTTGGCACTGACAAACTCAACCAGCACCTTTTTGCCCTCACCAAAATCCGTCAGGCCAAACCCCTCTCTCTGCTCAAGGACCCCGGGAAGTACGGAACTCCAGATTCCGCGATTCAAGAAAAAATTGACAAAACCGGGCCCTGCAATCTCGACCTTGTCCAGCAGGGCATCGCCGCCGCCGAGCAGCTCCACCAGCTGCGAGGCCACTTCCCGGGGATTGCGCTTCTCTTTTCCAGCCACAACCATGGCCAGATTGGTGGAGAAATCGCCCTGACCGTCGCGCTTGGGCACCTCGATCGTATAACTGTCGGTGGCTGCATCGGTCCAGAAGCCCTTTTCAACCCCTTGCCGGTAGCAGTGGTCAACACGTTGTTTCAGTTGTGATTTTATCATTTTTTTTTATTTTACGTATTTCAATTTACAGATACGGCGCTTCTATCCATCCTCAGAACTCAGAACTCAATCAACATACTCGATTCGATTGCAATGCCCAAACAGACAGAGCACTTCATAGGAGATCGTCTCCATCCAGCCGCCAATCTTATCGGCGGTTATGGTCTCCCGGTCCTGACTGCCGAGGAGAACGGCCTCGTCTCCGACCTGGACCGCTTGGATATCTGTCACATCGACCAGGGTCAGATTCATGGAGATCCGGCCGACGACCGGCGCTCTCCGGCCATGGAGCAACACCCGGGCCCGGTTGGACAGAACGCGAAGATAGCCGTCCTCATAGCCTACCGGCAGGACGGCCAGCCGGGTTGTTCTGCCGGTGGTGAAGATATGGCCATAACCAAGCCCGGTTCCGGCCGGCACCTCCCGCACCTGGATAACCCGGGAGATAAACTGCATGGCCGGAATTAACTGCTGCTCTTTGGTTACAGGTGCTCCACCGGATCCGGACGCGCCATAACCGTAGAGAGAAATACCGGGCCGGACCATATCAAGAGACGTGCCGTCTACGGAGAACAGGCCGCCGGAGTTGGCAATGTGCAGGCAGAGATCCTGCTGTATATCGGGCCTGAGCCCGGTCACTGCCTGGAGAAAATCAGCAAGTATCCTTTTGCTGCCTGTCGGGATCGGATCATCGGCCATGGGAAAATGGGCCATAATCCCCTGGAGATGAAGTCCTTGCTGACGTGTTATGGCCGCGACAATACCGGGAAGCTCTGCGGACAGGAACCCCTGACGCCCCATACCGGCGTCTACCTTTAAATGAACGGCGATTTCTTTTTTGCGAAGAACGGCCTCACAACCAAGGGATGAAATCAGGGCTCCATCCACCAGCACCGGAGTCAGGTCATATTCAAACAAGGCCTCGAAAAACTCGGGCAGAATTCCGGCCAGAATAAAGATCGGCTGCTCAAACCCGGCCCGGCGCAGCCGGATGCCCTCAATCACCTCGGCAACGCCGAAGGCGGCGGCACCGCAACCGGCAAAGACACGGGCACACTCCTCCATTCCATGTCCGTATCCATCGGCCTTGACCATGGCCATGACCGCAGATTTTCCGGCCTGGTGCCTGCAGACGGCAAAATTATGGCGCAGTGCCTGACGACTGACCACCACTTTGTTGAGCGATTCAACCACGGTTCATCCACTGCCACCAGGCAAGCCAGGCCCTCCGGCTTGAAAACAGCAGGGCCCAGCCGATAGCGATGTACAGGGTTCCAATAACCATTCCCGGATCAGTCAAGGTGCGCATGGTGATACCAAAAGTCATCATCAAGACTACAAGCAGCCAGGTTTTCCAGGAATAGACGGCACCGATACAGGTGGCATCGTTAAATTTCTTGATCCGGACGATGGAACGATCAGCAGTTTTATCAAGGATAAACACAGATTTCAGCGTACCGACCAGGAGGGCAAGGACGGCAAGCAGACGGGCAATACCCGGACCGATCCAGATCCAGCCCCTGACCATGAGCATGATGCCGATGGAAGTCCAGAGCAGAGCTGCAATACATAGGTGAACAGATCGACTGACCCCTGGTTTTATTCGTTGCACGCCTGTATGTTTCATGCCGTAACCTGCTGCATTTGAACATTCCTTTAAAACGTAAGCGTTCACCGGGATGACAAGGTAACAAAACTCCGAAATGGACGACGATGAGGTGCCGGTGAACGCTTTCCTTAAAACGACATAAGCCCACCCCCTTGCGGGAGTGGGCTTACAGTCGACAAACTGAAGTATAGGTAAACTTACACTTCGGTGACGGTAATGGCACCCTCGGGGCAAACTTCAACACAGGTCTCACAACCCAGGCACTCATCGGGCTCTACAGCCTCGGCTTTTCCGTCAACCATTTCATAAACCTGAGCAGGACAGGCGTTCACACATTCCTCATCACCAGCACACTTATCTTTATCAATAACTATTTCCCACATGATCCCAACCTCCTGATAAAATAATAAAAAAATAAAAATTATATAACTACTTATTTCAGACCCGACAGTGAAGAGTCGAGCTTCCACCTAGGGTGAATCCCCTCTACTGAAAGCTCGGAGATTTGTCAAGATAAAAACATTCCGTCACACTCCCGGCGGGACGAATGGATAACCTCCTGATCGACAAACAAAAACAACCCTGTTTTCTGAAGTGCGCTTAGCGCTGAAAAAAGTAAAAATTGTATTGACCACTTGCGGGGTAACGGAATATTACTTCCCTATATTTATAATAATGAAAAAGCGCAATTCTTCAGGTGGGTGCTGGAAATTTGCACAACCACCGGCTGTAACTGTTCAGATGTGCCCAAGATTCAGGTAATCAGGCCAACGAATCTATAGTCCGCCTATGTGAGGCGACCTGATCGCCTGAAGATTGGGTGCAGCTGAACAGTTACGAAAAATCAGTCAATAAAGGAAGACAAATGGGTGCAAAAAAAATCCCACAAAAAAAGCGGGCCGCCGAACAGGGTGAGCGGGCTATGATAGAGGGTATCCTGGAAGGCAGTCCGGACGGTATCGGTGTTGCAGTAATCCGTCTTGACTGCGGTTGCCGTAAGATGGCTGCGGTCGACAAAGAGGGTGAACCGGCCAGCAAGATTATCATGTACCGTGATCAGGCCGAATCCATCTGCAAGCAGTGCAAAGAGGATAACGGCGACTTCATGCGGGTCACGGAGCAGTTTATCAGCTGGAAAAAACCGGAACCCGATGAACAGACAAAACAGAGGATAGGAGCCAAGGTACTTGGAACTCACGAACAGCAACCACCTCATTGAAATGAGGTTACTGAATTAGACCAGCGTGTACAGGTCTTTGCGGCCAGACCGCAAGAGAGAAACAGGTTTAGAGTGTGAAAAACAACCCGAAAGCATGAAGCTTTGACGAGCTTTTCCAAAAAACCAGCATGGCTGGACCAGGTAAGCGGAGCGAAGTGCAGACTCCGGGTTTTTAACGTCACAGCCACAACCATGACACCGCTTCGCTGTTATGAAAATAGCCTGAAAAGACAGCCTTTATGGGCTATTTTCGGATAAACCA
>CAZPXI010000239.1:0-4381 GCA_964590715.1 uncultured Desulfobulbus sp. | reverse complement strand
TATTGCATTCTCCGGCGCCTTTTCAAGGGTTTTTGCATAGGCTTTTTCCGCCTGGTCGAAATCTTTTTTGTGATAGAGGTCATCTCCGGTCGAACCATTGGCATTCCCTGTGATGCTTGAGAGGAGGACTGTGAAAACGATAAGTAATTTTCCACGGTTGAACAACCTTCTTCCTGCAGTTTTTATCAGGGGTATCCCAAAAGATCTGGTCGATTTTCGTCCTGAAATGAGGAAATCAAGAGCAAGCAGAACGATCGCCAGTGCCAGGGGCCAGTAAAAGCGTTCGATGGGATGTCGCTGCATCCGTTCATTATGTTCCTCTTTCGGGACCAGCTTGAGTTTCTCCTGGTAGATGGTGGTAAATCCCTGGCCCATATTGCCGAGCGGAACATACAGTCCGCCGGTTATCTCGGCAATTTTTGTCAGGGTCATTGCGTCAAGCTTGGAGCGGACAAAGTTGCCGGATGCATCTTTGATATAGGTCTTGCCGCCGCTTTTCATGTCGGGGATCAGTTCCCCTTCAGGTGTTCCGACCCCGATCGTGTAGATTGTCATGTTATGTTCGGCGGCATTCCTGGCAGCCTGCAGGGCCTCTCCTTTGAGATCTTCACCATCGGTAACCAGGATAAGAATTTTGTGATTAGCCTCATTGGAAAGGAGTGCTTCGGCGGCGTTGATTACTCCGGCAATATCAGTGCCTCCATAAGGAATACTGTCCGGGCCCAGTGCATCAAGTGAGGCGGTAAAGGCGTCGTAGTCCGTTGTCAGAGGGCACATCAGAAAGGACGAACCGGCAAAGGGCATCAGGCCGATCCGGTCCCCTTCGAGCCGACCGACAAAATCTTTGATCGCAAGTTTGGCCCGTTCAAGCCGGTTGGGTTGGATGTCCCGGGTCAGCATGGATCGGGATGTGTCTACAGCTATAAGAATATCTATACCTTTCTGGCGGACCTCTCTCCATTCCTCACCATAATGCGGCCGGGCAAGGGCTATAAAGCAGGAGGCCAGTGCCGCAAGAACGAGAATGTTTTTCATCTTTCGGCGGGTCCCGGAAACATTGATTGTCAGCCTGTCGCAGGTTTCGGGAGCGGCAAATTCAGTCAGTACCCGACGACGTCTGGCTGCAGATATCCGCAGAAAAATAAAGACGATGGTACAGACGATGATTCCGACAACAAGCCAGAAGGGCTGGGAAAAAGGCAAGTTCATAGGGCATTGAGGTTAAGGTAACCTTCTCCGGGTGATGAAGAGTTCAAGGGCCAGTAGGGCCAGGGCTCCACAGATCAGCCAGGAAAACAACTCCCGGTACTGAGAGAAATGTTTAATTTTTCTGGTTGTTGCTTCCAGCTTATTGATCTCATGGTAGATGTTTTCCAGTGAACGGGTATCGGTAGCACGAAAATATTTTGCTCCGGTCTGTTGCGCAACCTGCCGCAGGGTTTTTTCATCAATGTCGACCTGCATCCGCATCATCCTTTTGCGGCCGAACTGGTCAACCACAGGCATCGGAGCTTGGCCGCGGGTACCTGCACCAATGGTGTACACTTTTATCGACAGGGTTTCCGCAGCCTCGGCTGCTGTGAGCGGGGCAATTTTTCCGGCATTATTCATGCCGTCGGTCAGCAGAATGAGAATGCGTGATTTTGCCTTACTGTCCCGAAGGCGGTTGACCCCGGAGGCAATGGCGGATCCGATGGCGGTGCCGTCTTCAATCATATTTGTTTTGAGTGATTCAAGCCGCCTCTGCAGCCAGTCATGATCAAGGGTCAGCGGACAGACCAGATACGGCCTGCCGGCAAAGGCGACCAGCCCGATCCGGTCGTTGGGCCGTTCTTTGATAAAACGGGCAACAACGGATTTAACAACATCAAGACGGTTTGCCGGCTTTCCGTTTAAACTGAAGTCCTGAGCCTCCATGGAACCGGATACATCAACCGCAAGCAGGATATCGATACCCGAGGCCTCCACTTCAGTGGTTGTGTTGCCGAACTGTGGTCTGGCCAGAGCCAAGATAAGAAGGGCCAGGGCAAGTATCCGCAGAATAACCGGAATCCTGCCGGGCCTGGCCTTTTTCCCACCGCTGATCACCCGGGCAATTGAGGTGGTTGAAAAGATCAGTGACGGAGCAGGACCGCTTCGGCCCCGCCAGAGTGCCAGCAGCGGAAGCAGGGCCAGCAGCCAGAGAAGATATGGGTAGGCAAAACGGAGTTCATTCATTTTTCGTTACCCCTGATCCGGGTTGAAGCAATGAAGTCGGCGACTGATCCGTACATCTCCTCCATTTCCTTTTCCGTCAGTCTGTACTTAGCGAATTTGACAAGGTCACAATGGTTCAACCAATCACGTAACATTTGGTCATGATGGTGCAAGTCGGATTGCATGAGATCTGGATTTTTGGTTAATGTAGAGAGAAATTCTCGTGTGGTCAGGTTCTGCAGGGCCAGGTGAAAACGTTCCTCTATGTAGTGCCGCAAGATGTCGGCCATGCGGATGGCAAACTGTCGTGACTGTTGCTCCGTCATCAGATGTCGTGCGGATTCAAGGGCTCTCAGAGCTTTCTCATGGGCCTGCAGGCTTTGTTCTTCCTGATTGCGGATTTTTTTCAGATATAAAAAGAGTCCACCAAGAAGCAGTACCAGGAGTACGGCTCCCCCGACCCAGTACCACTGCGGATCAATACCCGGCTGGACAATGATACCTTTTATATCGTGGATTTCTGCAATATTGGCTGCAGCCTGTGTTTGCGGCTGATTTGACGGCATTACGGCGGCAAAGCATTGAACCGGCAGGATGCTCCATAAAAAAAAGGCGGCGGACGGGAATTTCATCGGGCAATCCTCCGTCTTCTGGAACGAAAAAAGCCGATCAGCGGGCTGACAAAGGAGCTGTCGGTAGAGAGTTCGAGCAGGTCGATTCCGTTGCTGCGAATGGTCTTCCGAAACTGGTTACGCTGATCCTGGGCCAGATTCGCATAGGCATTCCGCGTCCATATATCTTTGGTGTTGAGCAGAACCTGTTCTCCGGTTTCGGCATCTTCCAGGGTAATCCAGCCAACGTCGGGCAGGTTGTGCTCTCTTGGGTCTGTTACCGAGATGGTGATAAGGTCATGCCTTCGGCTGGTGATCTGTAATTTCGGACCAAGGACGGCCAACGAGTCTGTATAGTCGCCGGGCAGGCAGAAGTCGGAGATGAGGAAGGTTACGCATTTTCTCTTGGTCACCCGGTTGACAAAATCCAGCGCCTCACCAATATCGGTGCCCTTTCCCCGGGGCTGGAAAAATAAAATTTCCCTGATAACCCGCAGGATGTGCGAGCGCCCCTTTTTCGGCGGAATATAGAGTTCTACAAAGTTGGAGAACAGGATAAGGCCCACCTTGTCGTTATTGCGTACTGCTGAAAAGGCAAGCACTGAACCGAGTTCAGCCATCAGTTCTCTTTTCGATTGATGGCCGGAACCAAACAGACCAGAATCGCTGACGTCGATCATCAGTAGAATGGTCAGTTCACGTTCTTCGGTGAATTTTTTCACGTGGGGGACGCCGGTACGGGCGGTAACATTCCAGTCAATGGTCCGGATTTCATCTCCGGGTACGTACTCCCGGACCTCATCAAAGTTCATGCCCCGGCCCTTGAACACCGAGTGATAACTACCGGCCATGGTATCGTCGACCAGGCGTCGGGTTCGCACCTCGATTTGACGCACTTTTTTGAGAATTTCCTTTGTCAGTTGCTTTTCCATATCAGCAGTAGTGTCGGCGTTATTCAAATAGGGTTAGGGAACGGGAACAGTGTCCAGGATTTTTCGGATAATATCCTCACTGCTGATATCTTCAGCTTCCGCCTCATAGCTGATACGAATACGGTGCCGAAGAACATCCAGGGCACACCCTTTGATATCATCGGGAATGACGTAGCCACGCCCATTAAGAAAGGCCATGCACTTGGCTGCAACCTTGAGGTTGATTGTTGCTCTTGGGGATGCCCCGGTTTCGATATATCCCTTGACGTCGAGATTGAAAAGTTCCGGTTCCCGGGTGGCAAAAATCAGGGAAACAATATAATCTCTGATTCTTTCATCAAGATAGATGGTATCGACAACCTTGCGGGCGGCAAGAATATCTTCTGGTTCGACAACCGGGCGGACGGAAATTTTTGAGTCTGTATGTTGAACACTGTCAAGAATTTGACGCTCCTCTTCCCGGCTTGGATAGCCCACTACGACTTTAAGCATGAAACGGTCGATCTGGGCCTCGGGGAGTGGATATGTTCCCTCTTGTTCAATGGGATTCTGGGTGGCGAGGACGAGAAATAAATCGGGAAGAGAGAAGGTTTGTTCACCGATGGTAACCTGTTTTTCCTGCATGGCTTCAAGCAGGGCCGA
>CAZPXI010000238.1:0-4425 GCA_964590715.1 uncultured Desulfobulbus sp. | reverse complement strand
GCCTGCCGGTTGATGAAGGTTATGTCGTCCCGGATCAGATCATTGATGGTCTTGATCTGTTTGGGGTTGCCCTTTTGAATAATGAATCCCTGTTGACGATGGACCAGGGTGATGAGGGTTATTTCCCGGTCTGCAAGGTATCGTTTTAGGTATGAGGTATTGTAACTGCCGGTCTCCGGGTCGAGCAGATGCGAGCCGGCCATGTGGGTCATGTTGTTTTTAATGGCCATGATGCCGCCGAGCGAACCGACATGGGTCGAGGCCAGCGGATAGGCCGGGGCTGATTTTTTCAGGAAATCATGGAGCAGATCCAGGCAGAGATCGTGGCTGCCGGTACAGAGAATGGTTTTGTCAATGTCCGCCTGTGGCCGGAGCAGCTCGACATCTACCAGGCTGTCCCTGGCCTCTCCCTCGGAACTCGCGGCAATCCTGAGGATGGAGTTAGCCCGGGTCAGAGTGGTGATGGCACCGGCTCCTTTTTTGAGCGGAACCGTAACAAAGTGATCGCCTATTCTGCCGGTGATCATGCGCCTGAACTCTTCAATGCCGCCGCGTGAGGGCAGGTCACGGGCCAGAACGGCGGTGACGATCTGATGACCTTCCAGATCCATGCCCTGCATTCTGGCAAGTAGCGGTAGGACAAACTGTTCCAGGGAGATGATGGCGGAGACCGGATAGCCGGGATTGCCCACCACCGGTTTTCCATCAATGATGCCGAGAATGGTCGGTTTGCCGGGCATAATGGTGACCCCGTGGACCAGGACCTCGCCCAGCTCTTCAATAACCTGGACCGTGTAGTCGGCGCTGCCGGCGGACGAACCGGCATTGATAATGACCATGTCGGTGTCGGACTGTACGGCCGTCATCAGGTGTTTTTTTATATTTTCAAAGTTATCAACGATAATCGGAGTGATTGTGGCCCGGGCACCGCAGCTTTCAGCAAGTGCCGCCAGCACTGCAGAGTTGGATTCAATGGTCTTGCCCGGAGGCGGCGGGGTGCCGTCTGCATCAAGATCAACCAGCTCGCTGCCGGTGGGAATAATGGTGACCCTTGGTTGTTTCCGAACCCGGACGTTTGGACATCCGGCGGTGAGCAGGGCAGCAACATCCGGCGGCATGATCTTATGATTGGAGGGGAAGAGCAGCTCGGTGGCGACAATATCCTCGCCCACCTTACGGACATGCTGCCATGGGTAGACCGGGGCCCGAATCACGCCTTTTGAATCGTCTTCGGACATCAATATGTTTTCGATCATGATCACCGCATCTTTGTCTTCGGGCAGGGGGTGACCGGTGTTGATCATCACCGCCTGACCTGAACCGATATCCAGGGTGAGCGGGTTATCATCGGCCGCACCGAATGTGTCTGCAGCCATGACTGCCAGCCCGTCCATGGCCGCAGAATGAAAAGAGGGCGACGACAGTTTTGCCCGCACCGGTTCAGCCGTGATTCGACCGACCGCCTCCCGGCTGGGAATATCTTCGGATTCTGTGAGTCGATCCTGAAAACGGGACCAGAAGAGACGCTGTGCCTCTGCTCTTGACTGCATCTTAAGGTATATTTTTCGTTTCATAGATTAACTGTCAGCGATGAGTTGTTTATACATGACGTGGGCATCAACCAGTCCCAATCGTGCATGGTCAAAGGCCTTGGGCACTGTACCAATGATGGCAAAACCAAGCTTCTCCCAGAGATGGACAGCCGCTGTGTTGGTTGATACCACCAGATTAAACTGCATGGCAAGAAAACCACTCTCCACCGCGACTCTTTGGGAATGTCTGCACAGGGTCGTGGCAAGGCCAAGATTCCTGGCCTCGGTAGCAACCATGTAGCCGCAATTGCAGATATGGGCTCCTCGGGAGGGTTGGTTTGGTTTGATGTAATAAGTACCCAGCGTTTTTCCCTCAAATTCTGCAAGGTAGGTCGCCATCGGACTGTTCATCCAGATCTGTTCTCCCTGCTCTTGTGTTGTTGTGGTCGCGTAGGGGTAGGTTTCACCGGCTGATACAATGGCCTGGAAAATCGGCCAGATCGTTTTGAAGTCATCAGCCGTTGCCTTTCGTATGCGTATGTCCATAGATCCGGTGCAATGATGTTACGGAAAAAGGAGAACTCCGGCCCGGGCGCCCTTATCAAGCCCTTCTACATCTCGCCCGATTACCAGTAAACCGTCAGCCCTGACCAATGGGCTCAAAAGCCCAGACCTGCCATAGATGGGGGTTGCCAGGGGCGGATCGTTTTCCCGGCCGGATTTCAGGCTGACCCGGACGTACTCCTCCCTGCCGATGGTTGACGGAATCTGCTCACCCGTGATAGCTGTAATTTTCTGCATGCCCAGGGTCGGGCCAAGGCCTGAGAATTGGCGGATAAGGGGACGGACAAAGAGATAAAAGACCACCATTGCCGAGGCCACATGACCGGGCAGGCCGAAAACGGCCCTGTTGTCCCTGGCTGCGAGCAGGGTTGGCTTGCCGGGCCGGATGGCCACGCCATGGGCCAGCAGTTCACTGCCCTGAAGACCTTCAAGAACCTGCAGGGTAAAATCCCTGCGGCCAACCGAGCTGCCGCCGGAGAGCAGCAGTATATCGTTTTCTTCAAGCGCAGCTTCACAGACCGCAAGCATCCGCTTCAGATCATCTTCAATTATGCCGTAACAGTTGGCAATGCCTCCGGCCTCGGTGACAAGAGCGGCTAGAGTGGTGGAGTTGATATCCCTGATCTTACCCGGTCCAAGGGGCTGATCCGGTGGAACCAGCTCGTCGCCGGTTGATATAATTCCGACCCGGGGCTGCTTATGGACCGTGAGTTCGGTTTTACCCAGACCGGAGAGTACTCCAAGATCCTGGGGTCGCAGGGGCCGTTTTTCCGGCAGAATTTCTGAGTCCGGTTCAAAGTCTTCCCCGGCCCGGATCACATTTTCACCCGGGGCCACGGGTCGAAAAATCTCAACGGTTTTTTCGTCCATAAGGTGGGTATATTCCACCATGACCACCCCGTCTCCTTTTTTAGGCAGTTCACCCCCGGTCCAGATACGAACCGCCTGACCGGGTTTTAAGGTGAAGGCGGTTCCTGCACTGCCCATGGCGATTTCTCCGACAATCTCCAGCAGGGCCGGTTCGGATTCCGAGCAGCCGAATGTGTCCCGGGCCCGGACCGCAAAACCGTCCATGGTGGAGCGGGAAAAGGGCGGCAACTGTTCACCGGCTGTCATACCTTCGCCTGCAGGAACGCGGCCAAGGGCTGCAGTAACCGGAATTTTTTCCTGGCCTAAGGCTGAGAAACGGGAAAATAATTCAAGAAAGTCGGCCGAGCTGATCAGTTGAAAAAAGCCTTTCATGGTCATCTCCTGGCCAGAATTAGCGAACCGGCAGTTATCATAATGGCCCCGGAGCAGCGGTTCAGTTTTTTTAAGGATTGTCTACTGGCAAAGAGGGAACGGGTCTTGTCGGCAGCGTAACCGTAACCGAGGAGGACCGTTCCGAGGACCAGGCTGACCACACCGGCAGCCATCAGGATGTCCAGTCGGCTGAGCTGCTGCAGGTCAAGAAAAGAGGGGAGAACGCCCAGGTAAAAGAGAATTACTTTGGGATTGCCCAGGGTAATGACCAGACCGCTTAAAAAATTCTTTTTCCAGGAAAGCTCGCGGACGCCTTGCACCTGTGACAACTGTGGCGAAGAAAACCAGATACGCAGGCCAAGATATACCAGATACAGGCCGCCGACATATTTCACCAGTGAGAAGAGACTCCCCAGCTGATCAGCTATGAAGGAAAGACCGTAGATGGCAAGGAGAAGAAACAGCAGGTCACCGCAGACGATTCCGGCAACCACCATGGCCGCATGGGAAAAACCCGAGGCCAGGGATCGTGCCACAGTGGCAAAAACGCCTGGGCCGGGGGTAACGGCAAGAATAAACATGGCCCCGGCCAGAGCAAGTACACTGTATACATCCATCGGTTCTCTCCTTCTTGTGCGTTCTATCCCTGCAGGGCGATGGTCGTTCCCATACCTATGAAAGCCAGACCGCTGATGCCGTGGATAACCTGCTGTGACTGAGGACTGTTTTTAAGAAATCCGGCTGCCGAAGAAGCCAGGTAGACCAGGGTCAGGCACCAGGGAAGAGAGCACAGAATAAACAGCTGCCCGAGCAGGAGAAAGGGCAGCGGTCCTTCTGTCCCGGCCGGAATGAACTGGGGCAGAAAGGTGATGAAAAACAGAGCCACCTTGGGATTCAACAGGTTGGTGAGGAAACCTTCGACAAACAGCCTTCTGTTTGAAGACATGGGCATCTCAAGCGGATGCTGCTTGAGATGCCGGGCCGATGAGATCATCTTGATTCCAAAGTAGATGAGGTACAGGGCGCCCAGGGTTTTGATAAATCCGTATAATACCGGTTGGGCTCTCAGGAGCAGGGCAAGGCCCAG
>CAZPXI010000237.1:1442-4430 GCA_964590715.1 uncultured Desulfobulbus sp. | reverse complement strand
ACCTCTTTGGCATCATCCTTGAACCGCCTGAGCGAACTGATGACACCGGTATAGACCACCACCCCGTCACGCAGAACTCGAACCTCGGCATTGCGCTCAATCTTGCCGTCGACAACCGCGCAGCCGGCGATGGTGCCGACCTTGGGTACATGAAAAGTCTCTCGTACCTCAGCCGTACCGATAACCCGCTCCACAAAGTTGGGGGCAAGCATACCGACCATGGCCTTTTCAATGTCTTCCAGGGCATGATAGATAACATCATAGGAGCGAATATCCACCCCTTCACGTTCGGCAAGATCCTTGACCTTGACCGAAGGACGGACATTAAAGCCAATGATGACCGCATCCGATGCCGCTGCCAGATGGATGTCGTTTTCCGTAATCGAGCCGGTTCCCTCATGGAGGCATTTAACCCGGATCACATCGGTCGACAGCTTCTCCGCCGCCTGACCAAAGGCCTGCAGGGTTCCCTGCACATCGGCCCGCAGGATAACGCGGAGCTCCTGAACTTCCTGCTCGGCCATCTTCTCAAACAGGTTGTCCAGCGAAACCTTGGAGGCGGAAGCCAGTTCGCTCTCACGGGCTTTCAACTGACGGGAGGCGGAGACCGATTTGGCCATCTTTTCATCGGTCACCACCACAAACTCATCACCGGCCTGCGGTACTCCGGAAATACCCTGAACTTCAACCGGAATTGCCGGGCCGGCCTCTTTGACCCGTTCACCGCGTTCACTGGTCAACATCCGAACCTTGCCGCTGAACCTGCCGGCAACAAAATTATCTCCCGGACGGAGCGTTCCCTCCTGAACCAGGACAGTGGCCACCGGGCCACGGCCCTTGTGCAGCTGTGCTTCAATGACCGTTCCCTTGGCCTTACGATTCGGATCGGCTTTCAGCTCAAGAACCTCCGCCTGCAGCTGGATATTTTCCAGCAACGACTCGATACCGGTACCTTTTTTTGCAGAGGTTTCGCAAAAGATGGTATCTCCACCCCAGTCTTCCGGCAGCAGTCCGAACTCTCCCAATTCCCGCTTAACCCGTTCCGGATCGGCATTATCCTTATCGATCTTATTGACCGCAACCACAATGGGCACTTCCGCGGCCTGGGAATGGGCAATGGCCTCTTTGGTCTGGTCCATGACTCCGTCATCGGCGGCAACGACCAGCACCACGATATCAGTCACTTTGGCTCCACGAGAGCGCATCTCGGTAAAGGCCGCATGACCAGGTGTATCGACAAAGGTCAGATCACCGGAAGGCGCCTGGACATGATAGGCACCAATGTGCTGGGTGATACCACCGGCTTCCCCTTCCGCCACATCGGTTTTCCTGATGGCGTCAAGGATCGAAGTCTTACCGTGGTCGACATGGCCCATGACCGTTACCACCGGCGGCCGAGGCATGGCCTCGCCCGCCTGTTCGTCTTCCAGTACCTGCAATGCTTCAATTTCAAGCTCATCGGTCATGGCCTGCTCAACTTCATAGCCGAAATCCGAAGCAACCAGGATAGCGGTTTCCAAATCCAGGGCCTGATTGACGGTGGCCATGACCCCAAGCCCCATGAGCTTGGCAATGACCTCACTGGCCTTAACGCCCATCCGCTTGGCAAGCTCACCAAGGCTGATGGTTTCCACCACCTTGATCCGCTTTTTAATCGCCTTCATCTCTGCAGCCGGGGGCAGGATGGTCGACTCTTTCCTGGACCGGTCTTTCTTTCTTCTACCCCGACGCGGACGCATGAATTCAACATCGCCGCCCCTGGAAAAGTCTATTCGCCGACGCCCCTTCTTCCCGCCTCTGGCTGCCTTTTTCGTTCGCTCCGAATCATCATTTTGTATAGCAACGACCCGCTTCCCTTTTTTCTTTCCCTTGGCCGGACCGCGGCCGTCAGCCATTCCGGCTGGTGGAACTGTCTGCCTTGGCGCGCCTGGCTTGGGACGTACAGGCCTTCTGGGCGGCCTGCTTTTCTTTTCCGGTATCTGGATTTTCACCTGACCAACCACTTTGGCCAGACTTTTCGGACGCTTCGGCTCTTCGGTTTTTTTCACCTCATTAACCGTTTCAGCGACCACTTCCCGTTCCTCGGCCAGATCTTCCTCTATTGAGGGTGGCACCTCAGCTTCGGCGCCCCCCTCCTGCTCGACAGCCTCCAACGTCTCCTCTTCCACCACAACTCCATCTTCGGCGGCGTCAACAGAGACTGGACTCTCGGCCGGTTCTTCCACCTGATCCGATTCCATATCCACAGCTTCGACGTCCTGTTCGACATTCTCAGCTTCGATGGCCTCTTCAATTTTTTTGGCAGCTGCTTCCTTCTGAGCCTTGGAACGACGGCGCACAACCGTGGTCGTTTTTTTACCGGCGGCAGAAGAGCGTTTCTTTATATGGATATGCTCATCCGTTACCTCGACCTTGCCCTGCCCCAGGACTTTACGACGAATATCCGCCGCCATATCCTCATCGACTGTTGAGCTATGGCCTTTAATCGGATATCCCATCGCTATCAGCTTATCAGCCAGTTCCTTGCTTTTAAGCCCGGCCTCTTTAGCCAGCTCATAAATACGGACCCTGCTCATTCAACACTCCTGTCCTAAACCGTCAACCCTGCAGGCGAAATGCCCGCTTCAGGATTTTTTTATTTTTTTGCAACCTATTCCAACAAATCATTGACCGACAACAATACACTGCCCGGCCGATGCCCTTCTCGCTCTCAACAAGATTTCCCTGCCTGTACACCAAGCGCTGTAACTCCTCTTGCGGACGCTTACACCCGCAACCTCTACAGGTGCGCAGGGGTACATGTCCCCGTTTCATCAAGACTCTTTGGTTATATTCTCATCAGTCCCTGTATTTTCCTGCACATTCTTCGATTCGACATCTCCAGGGGAAGCGTCATTAACAGGCGTCTCTTCATCCTCACCGGCATTGCTGTTTTCTACGGCTTCTACAGGCTCGACGGCCTCGGATGAGGAATCTGCAGACAATTCA
>CAZPXI010000237.1:0-1342 GCA_964590715.1 uncultured Desulfobulbus sp. | reverse complement strand
CCGGCCTCAAGTTCTTCAACCTCTGCTTCTCCAGCCTCTGCTTCCAGCTCATCCAGCTCCACCGGAGGAACATCCACAGCTTTCCCCTTGATCACTTCCGCCTGTTCTTCACCGACACGGCCGGCGGCGGCAATTTCGGCCGCATCCATATCGGCAAGCACGGCAGCGGAAGATACTCCGGCCGCAAAAAGCCGATCCGCCAGTCCCTCGTCAACGCCTTCAACGGCAACGAGGTTACGGTATCCTTTGTCCTCAAGATTGGCGTAACGCTGTTCACTCTTGACGTCGATACGCCAGCTCATCAGTCGTGAGGCCAGACGTACATTCTGGCCCTGACGGCCGATGGCAAGGGAGAGCTGATCATCGGGTACTACCACCAGCAGCAGCTTGTTTTCCTCATCAACAATCACCATGGATACTTCAGCCGGGGCCAGGGCATTATAGACATATTTCGCAGGATCCGGACTCCAGGGTACAATATCAATTCGTTCTCCCTGCAGTTCCTGAACCACGTTCTGGACCCGGGATCCTTTGAGGCCGACACAGGCGCCTACCGGATCAACGTCGGACTCAATGGAAGAAACCGCAATTTTTGCCCGGAATCCGGGCTCACGGCTGCAACCCATGATTTTGACAATTCCTTCGGCAATCTCAGGAACTTCCATCTCAAAAAGCTTGATCAGAAACTCATTACTGGTCCGGCTGAGTACCAATTGCGCATCCCGGCTGTCCTGACGTACTTCCTGCAGGTAAGCCCGAATACGATCGCCCTGCTTAAAAGAGCGCTTGGGAATCTGTCCGTCCCTGGGCAGAATCGCATCGGTCCGGCCAAGATTAATGATCATGTTGCCGCGTTCAAAACGTTGAACAATCCCGTTAACAATAGAACCTTCACGATCACGAAACATCTCGTAAATGACTTCCCGCTCGGCATCACGCATTCGATGGATGATGACCTGTTTGGCAGACTGAGCGGCAATTCGGCCAAGATCGGCGATATTGTCCAGCTTTTCGCCGAGATCGTCATCAAGTTCAATCTCCGGATCGAGCTTCCTGGCGTTCTCGAGATTGATTTCCGTTTCCTCGTCAAAGACCTCTTCCACCACCGTACGGTACTGAAAAACCTCAATCTCGCCAAGCTCTTCATTAAACTGGACTTCTATATCCCGCCGGCTGCCGTATTTTTTTCTGACCGCAGAACGGACAGCTTCCTCTATGGCATCGATCAACAGCGTTTTGTCGATTCCCTTGTCCCGGCAAATCTGATCGAGAATTCTTTTTAAATTTTCCGTTCCCACCATGGTTTTACCCCAGCTTTTCCGGTCGGTGTTCTACCGCACAT
>CAZPXI010000236.1:0-4431 GCA_964590715.1 uncultured Desulfobulbus sp. | reverse complement strand
GACAAGGCCGCCTTCCGGGCCGCACCCATTATCTGCCTGGTGGCGATGATGACCTCGTTGGCCGTTCTCCCTTTTGCCAAGGGATGGGTGCTGGCCGACATCAACATCGGCCTGCTCTTTATCTTCGCCATGAGTTCGCTGGCAAGTTATGGGGTTATTCTGGCCGGCTGGGCCTCCAACTCGAAGTACACCTTCCTGGGCGGCATGCGCTCTATGGCCCAGGTCATCAGTTATGAAATCGCCATGGGACTGAGCCTGGTCGGGGTGATGATGCTCTCCGGCACCCTGAACCTGACCGAGATTGTCGAGGCCCAGGGGACATCCTTTACCGGCATGTACATCTTTCCCCAGATACTCGCTTTTTTCGTTTTCTGCATCGCCATGCTGGCCGAGACCAACCGGGTCCCCTTTGACCTGCCCGAAGCGGAGACCGAGCTGGTTTCCGGGTACTGCACCGAGTACAGCGGGATGCGCTATGCCATCTTTTTCATGGCCGAGTATATCGGCATGATGGTGATGGCGGCCATCGGGACCATCTGTTTTCTCGGGGGCTGGAACGGGCCTTTTGTGATCCCGTTTTTCCCGCCCTTCTGGCTCATTTTAAAAATCTATATCTTCATGTTTTTCTTTATCTGGATACGGGCCACCCTGCCCCGTTACCGTTACGACCAGTTGATGGAGCTGGGTTGGAAACTACTCATTCCCCTGGCCTTGGCTAATATTGTGCTCACTGGAATCATCAAGGCGTTTACCGGCTAGAATGCTCTAGAAATACAAAAAAAATGCAGATTCAATACAAACCAAAAAGAACCCTACTCCAGACCATCCTCCATGTGGAAATCATGCAGGGAATGGCCCTGACCCTGAAGAGGCTGTTCTCCAAGCCTATCACCAGGCAGTACCCCCAGGAAAAACCTGATGTGAGGCTCGGTTTTCGCGGCCAGCACGCCCTGGTTCGGGACGAGGCCACCGGAGGATCCAAATGTGTGGCTTGCATGCGCTGTGCCACGGTCTGTCCGTCGCGCTGCATCCGCATCCGCTATCATGAGAATGATGAGAACGGCGGACGGGTGGTGGACAGTTATGATATTGAGGCCCTGCGCTGCGTGTACTGCGGATTTTGTGAAGAGGTCTGTCCGGTCAACGCCCTGGTCATGACCGAGGTCTTTGAATACGCCGCCTATGACCGGCAGTCGATCTTTTTTGATCAGCAGCGGCTACTGGAGAACTGGGACCGTTTTGTCGAACTTAAGGGCGACGGGATGAAAAATTACATCAATCCCTTCTGGCGTCCCCGCGGCGTTGACGAAAAATCCCTGACCGCCGCCAAACGGGTCAAGGTACCGGATGACTGGACCCTTGAGGGCCAGGTCGTGGGGAAAAAATTCACAACAGAACCTTCCGTATAGGGAGCTGCTTTTTATGTTTACCCAGATCTTTTTTTGCTACTGCGCGGTGATGATCATCGGCACCGGCCTGTTGGCCATAACCCTGAAGAACCCGGTGCACTCGGTGCTGATGGTGCTGGTGCTGTTCTTCCACATGGCCGGGCTGTACCTGACCCTGCAGGCCGAGTTTCTGGCCGCCGTACAGATTATTGTCTATGCCGGTGCCATTCTGGTGCTTTACCTCTTTGTCCTCTTCCTGGTCAGCCTGCGCGAGGAAGTACTGATAGACCGTTATGTGGACAGCGCATGGATCGGCCGGATTTTTGCCGGTGGCCTGGCCGTTGCCCTGGTCGGTATTCTGCCCACCTTTATCCTTGGCGAGAAAGGCAACTGGCCGCTTGCCCGGGTACAGGAGGTCACCCACACCAAGGCCATGGGCCAGGAGATGTACACCACCTTTATCCTGCCCTTTGAAATAGCAGGTCTCATCCTGCTGGTTGCCGTTATCGGCGGCCTGGTGCTGGCAAAAAGAAATGCAACGACCTTGACGACAGAATCCGATGAACGGGAGGTTCAGCAATGATTCCTCTAAGCTGGTACATGATCCTGGCCTCCATTCTCTTTGCCATCGGGGTCTGCGGATTTCTGACCCGAAGAAACATCATCATCATGTTTCTCTCCATAGAGCTGATGCTCAATGCGGTCAACCTGAACCTGGTTGCCCTGAGCCACTTTCTTGATTCCATGGACGGCCAGATATTTACCTTTTTCATTATAACCGTGGCGGCCGCTGAAGCAGCCATAGGACTCGGTATTGCCATTACACTCTTTCGCTCCAGACAAACCGTCCATGTTGACGAAATTAACCAGCTGAAGGGATAACTATGAAATTTCGATATATACACATAGCCCTGCTGGTCTTTCTCCTGACCACAACCTGCTGGCTGCAGACGGCGCTTGCCGAAACCGGGCACGAACTGTCGGCGGCGGCAGCAGGCACGAGCGTGGATGTCGGCCATGATGCCGGGGTTGTCCAGTCTGATGAGCATACCGGAACAATCGGACAGCAGGAAACAGAACACGAGGTCACCTCCAGAACCGTTGCCCGGCCGACAACAAACACACAAATACCCGGCTACCTGCTGCTGCTCCCCTTTCTGCCGCTGGCCTCCTTTTTCTTTACCTTTCTTTTTGGAAAACAGCTGGGCACCCGGGCCCACTGGGTACCGATTCTCTCGGTGCTGGTCTCCTTTATCTGCGCCCTCAAGGCCTTCTTTGCGGTCAAGTCCGGGTTTATTCTCAACCAGGATCTTTATACCTGGATCAGCTCCGGCGATCTGAGGGTTACGGTGGGTTTTCTTGTTGATCAGCTGACCGTGGTTATGTTGATCGTGGTGACCAGCGTCAGCACCCTTGTTCACATCTATTCGGTGGGCTACATGAAGGGTGAGGCCGGCTACTACCGCTTTTTTTCCTACCTGAGCCTGTTTACCTTCTCCATGCTCATGCTGGTGCTGGGTAACAACTTCATGCAGCTCTTTTTCGGCTGGGAGGCGGTGGGCCTTTCTTCCTACCTGCTGATCGGTTTTTACTACGAAAAACAGTCTGCTGCCGATGCCGGAAAAAAGGCCTTTATCGTCAATCGAATTGGTGATTTCGGCTTTATTCTCGGCCTGTTTCTTATCTTTGTCAACTTCGGTTCCCTACAATATTTTGATGTTTTTTCAAATGCCCGGGAGATTGTCGGCGGCTCCTTTGCCCTCTTCGGCATGAACTTTGATCTGCCCACCGCCATCGCCCTGCTCCTGCTCTGCGGCGCCATCGGTAAATCCGCCCAGATCCCGCTCCACGTCTGGCTGCCCGATGCCATGGAGGGGCCGACTCCGGTCAGTGCCCTGATCCATGCCGCCACCATGGTCACCGCCGGTATCTTTCTGGTTGCCCGCTGTAATCCGCTCTTTGAGCTCTCCACCTTTGCCTTGAACGTGATCACCATCCTCGGAGCGGTGACCTGCCTGTTTGCGGCCACCATTGCCCTGGTCCAGACCGATATCAAGAGGGTTGTCGCCTATTCCACCGTCAGCCAACTGGCCTATATGTTCATTGCCTGCGGGGTCGGGGCCTACTCAGCCGGCATCTTCCACCTGTTCACTCACGCCTTTTTCAAGGCCCTGCTCTTTCTCGGCTGTGGTTCCGTCATTCTGGGCATGCACCACGAACAGGATGTCAAATACATGGGCGGCCTGAAAAAATACATGCCCATTACCTACTGGACCTTCCTGCTGGCCTCGCTCTCCATCTCGGGGGTGCCCGGACTGGCCGGATTTTTCAGTAAGGATGAAATCCTGATGATGGCCTTTAACTCGGAAATCGGGGCCGGAAAATTTGCCTGGTTTATCGGTACCCTGGTCGCCTTTATGACCGCCTTTTACTCCTTCCGCCTGTTCTTTCTCATCTTTCACGGTGAGTTCAGGGGCACGCCGGAGCAGAAGGCCCACCTCAAGGAATCTCCGGCTGTGGTCACCATCCCCCTGATGCTGCTGGCCATTGGTGCAGTCACTGCCGGCTGGTTCGGTATTCCGACCATCCTCGGCGGCAGTAACTCCTGGGCTCATTTTATGGAACCGGTGCTTGGCCACCCGCATGTACAGCTCTCAAGCTATGCCGAGTCGGTGTTGATGGGAGGCTCCATCCTGGCTGGTGGCTGCGGTATCCTGCTGGCCATGTACATGTATCTGACCCGGCCGGAGTTGCCGGCCGTTATCTCAAACCGTTTTTCAAAAATCTACGCCCTGCTGCTGAATAAATATTACATTGATGAGCTGTATATAAGCGGAATAGTCAACCCAACACTTAACTTCAGTCGCCGGGTGCTCTTAAAGATCGTTGACCTGGGCATCATAGAAAATATCGTCAACGGTATTCCCAGGGGAATTGGCGCATTTTCCCGGCAACTCCGAAAACTGCAGGACGGTCAGGTTTCTCACTATCTGGCCTGGATGGGTGGGAGCGCGCTGTTTATTTTTGTGTGGATGTTTACCCG
>CAZPXI010000235.1:0-4450 GCA_964590715.1 uncultured Desulfobulbus sp. | reverse complement strand
GCCATTCAGGAGAACCTCATGCTCTTTTTCTTGAATATGTTTTTCAGTAAGCTAGGGCCATTTGTTTTTGATAACGTTGAAATTCTTCTCGAGAATATCTTGAGACTTGAGACATTGGCTACGGTGAAAAACCTGGGAGAAAAATTACGGTTGTGGCAAAGGCGTTTTAACCTCATACGGCGAATTTTCCAGGATAACCTGAATAGCTTTATTGGTCTTGGCTGCAAAAAGAACAGGTGCGGCAAGATTAAGGGTTATTTCCTTTGATGGTGGCACTGTAACAACACTTAAGATAAAAATTTCTTCCTCTTTGGTTATCCCTAATTGTTCAAGTTCCCGGCTGGACGGCTCAATTTTGTAATCAAGGAAAAAGTTGGTGGGATCAGTCACAACAAAGGCAATTTCAGGTTCCTCAAGTGACTGTATCCAAAAAAGTGGACCTTCTTTTTTGTTGGGCATGACGATGAAGTCGTGGAGATTCTCAAAGCCGATCAGGCCAAGGGGAAAATTGAGAATCTCCTCCTGTTTGTATTCCACTATGCCGAATCGGGTATTGATTGTTTTCATTTTTTCACCGTCCTGGTTGCAAGGGTAGCGCTTAAGTCGTCAAGATCAGTTGGGTTCCAGTTAGCCGCACCAATGTTTTCCTGCTTGATCCGGTCATAGACTTCCTGGCGATATATTTTGGTTTCCCTGGGGGCATCAATACCAATACGAATCCCGCCGCCCTTGAGTTCAATAATTTTAACAGTTATATTATCACCGATGATTATACCTTCACCGGGTTTTCTGGTCAGTACCAGCATATTGTACTCCAGTTAGAGGTTCCAGCTTGTAGTACTCTCTAGATCAAATGAACACTCCTGCAAATAAAAAAGACGTTTTTTTGTCGGTGGTTGGAGAAATTTCAAGTGGTTAACGTACTAGTGTACAGTATCTGTGGAAATTTTCACGGGGGTGGAAGACTTGACGAAGAGCATCCCATCAACTTCCACGATTAAATTTCTTAAAGTAGTATCCTGCAACCAACATGAAAAGGCAAGGTTTTTTAATGGATTTGGTTGGTTATGCCGAAATAAAGGATGCTTTTAAAGGATGCTTTTTTTTGAGCTGGCTGGAATCGCCTGCAGATCGTTAGATATAATCAAGAATTGAAAGCTGCGAGACCTTGCCCGTAATGCTCAATGCGGCCTGAAAGGCCGTTTCCTGCTGGATAATAGCATTAAAGGATTCAATAGCATCTGCATCCTCGTAACGTGAAAGGACTTGTTTCAGGTCTATTTTGACGGCCTCCTGGTGGTCCATGGCCGTTTGCACGCGGGCTGCCCGGTTGCCCAGTTGACTGCGTAATCTGCGGTTCTGGTCTGCCGCTGTGTCGATATTCTCCATCTCTGTTTCAATAGCCGGCATGTCACCATTTTGGATGGCTTCCATCAGGTTTGTGACTGTCGCAAAAATATTCATCCGGCCGGGATCAACAGCCCCATCATTGTCTGCATCGCCGAAAAAAAGGTCATTGCCGGTCAGGTCTACCTGAATTGTTTCCCCTGGAGTAATCTCCAGCGAGGTGGAATTGGGATCACCATTGTAAATATAGGGCCAGGTTGCGGAATTATTCGGATCATATCCTCCCGGGACATAGGCACCGTTGACCGTGAACGGCTTTGTGCTCTCCTGGTAGCCTGAAAAAATATATTTACCATCGACCATAGCGTTGGATGAATCGAGGAGTTCCTGACGCATGTTTCCGACCTGATCAGCCAGAATATTGAGTGACTCCTGGTCGTAAATTCCGTTCACCGCATTGATGGACAACTCCTTAATCCGTTGCATGATATTTTCAACATGCTCCAGGTGTCCGTCGGTTGACTGCATTGTGTCCAGGGCTTGCCCCATGGTTTCCGTATACCGTTCGACATTGGACAGTTCTTTTCTCGTGCTGAGAACAGGTCGGATGGAGGCCGGGTTATCTGAGGGTTTATTAAGCTTTTTCCCGGTGGCGCCTATCTTTCGGAGTTCTTCCAGTTCAACGGTCAGGTTGTTGAGTCTGGAACCGAGCATTCTGTATGTCGTTCCCTGTGTCGCTTTCATGGGCTTCCTCTTACTGTTTCAGTTGCAACAGTGCATTCATCATTTCGTCAATGGTGGAAAGAAATTTTGCTGATGATTCAAAGCCTCGTTGGTATTGAATGAGGTCGATCATTTCCTCTTCAAGGGAAACTCCGGAAAAACCGTCACGTAGATTGTGGAGCTGAATGGTGGCGTCTTCGGCACCTTTCAAGGCCAGTTGATTCCGGCTGGATTCAATACCGACAGTTGAGACTATTTTAGCAAAAAAGTTCTCAAAGGTATCGGTTCCGCCGACCAGATACGTGGTTTCAAGGGCGGCAATAGCTAAGGCATTTTCATTGTCCCCGGGAGCAGCAGTATTTTGCCCGGCAGCCGCAAGATAACGTGAGTCCGGCAGGGCAACGTTTATATGTCTGCTTGGAGGCGTACCGGGCGGCAGGGCTGTCAGGTCGTCAAAAAAGATCTGGCCGGTCGCGGGTAGGCCGGTGGCGGGATCAGTGTACCAGCCATTGACGTGCTCAGTATTGACGGCATCCGTCAGTCCCACGGCCAGTGTATCAAGATCAGTGCGAAGGCCGGCAATAAAAACGTCCCTGGTCTCAAACAGTCCCTTGAATTCACCGCCCATCTCGCGGGCGGCAACGTCTTTGGTCACGCCGCCGATTGTAATCTGCAGACTGACATCGGAACCGCTGGTCACAGTGCTGAGGGTCATTGCGTGGTTGCCTTGGACCACCGGAGTTCCGCCGGGAAGTTGAACAGCCAGCATCCCCCTGTTATCCGTATAGGTCTGGACGCCGAGGCTCTTGGAGAGATCTTCCACCAGCAGATCCCGCTGGTCGCGGGCAGCATTAGCCGATTGACCTGATATCTCCACCTGGTAGATGCGGTCATTGAGTTTTGCGACTTCGGCAATCTGTTCATTGAGATTGTCAATATTCGAGACTATTTTATTGTTGATATTGTTCCGGATATTTTCCAGCTCATCATAGGTGGTCCGAAAGGCGTCGCCCATGAGCTGTCCTCGCTGGAGCACCATATCACGTTCAACCTGACCGCTGGGATTGGTTGTCAGTTGCTGCCAGGCATCAAAGAATTTGTCGATTTCGGCGGCAAGATTATCCTCGGAAACATTGAACACCCTCTCCAACTCGGTCAGCGGTGTGGATTTTCCACTCTCCTCGCCAAAGGCGATGGATTTGTCCTGGAGTTGACGGTTGATAAAAACATCGTAATCACGGGAGACATCGGAGACCGTAACCCCATTGCCGACGAAGAAATCACCGAAGTTGACCGCCGGGATCTGGGACAGTTCAGCTCGTTGCCTGGAATAGCCGGGAGTATTGACGTTGGCAATGTTGTTGCCGACAATTTCGATGGATTTCTGGTTGGTAATCAGGCTTGTTTTGCCTGCGTTTAATGCTGTGAGAAGTCCGGCCATGACAGTACCTTAAAGGGTTCAGATCCAGGGTTTGTGTTTGTTGAGTATTCCCATCCGGTGTTTGGCAAAAGTGAAGTGCGAAAAGAATCGGTCTGTTCCCGCTTCCCATGCCTGACTGAATTACTTATCTGTACCTGAAGCCATCCGTGGTTCGGAAAATACCCTGAGCAGGTATTTTCCTGTACAGATTTCTTATCGGTAAAGAAGAGAGAAAGATTTAGCAGGAAAGAAAAAAGAGTGGGGGAGAGGAAAACAGGGGGGCTTCGAGCGGCAGCTGTTGGACGATTAAACTCTTCCGGAGAGTAACCTGCCGTTAACACAATTGTTTGTTGTTGTACCGTACTGGCCGTAGGTAGTGGGGACGCTTTTTTTGCCAAAGAACTCCATGGTATCCTGGATCCAGTTCAAGGTTGCCTTGAACAGATAGGCATTGCGAATGTTTTCCTTTTGGATTTGATGGGCAAGGGTGCGGTCGTCGGGATAGAGATGCTCTATTTTTCCCAGTACCTGCAGTAATGCTTCTTTCTGCTGCATATCCTCGGACATGGCTTGAATATCAAGCTCTTTTGCATGTTCACGTTCCAGCAGGATAATGTCGTGCAACTGCTGGAGAAGATCGTGTACAGCTTCTCTGGTCATGATCATCCTTCCTCAACCAGAAACTTGAGCAGGCTGGAGGCAACTTTATTCAGGTCGGGCTCGTAGGAACCGTTTGCCACCTGTTCCTTCAGCGCCTGAACCCTGGCGGCACGGTCTGTGTCATCTACCGTTCCTGCTGCCTGCATTCCATGTGCCCCCTGTAATGCGGAGGAAAAGGATGCTCCTTCTTTCCCCTCTGCTTTACCGGATTTTTGTGCATCACCGGGACGAGTTGTCTTGTTGATTCCCCCGATCTGACCAAATCCACGTACTCCAAAAAATTCGACTGTCATGACGACC
>CAZPXI010000234.1:0-4452 GCA_964590715.1 uncultured Desulfobulbus sp. | reverse complement strand
TTGTCGGTGACGGCATGATGACCCTGATTGAGCGTATTGTCCCTGATGACAGACGCAATAAAAGAATCATCCTTGACACTGCCGAGGCCTTCAAACGTCATTACAGCAACAACTGGCATGTGAAATCCAGACCCTATGAAGGCGTTGACGAAATGCTGAGGGGGTTGGTTGATGCCGGGATGCAGCTGGCGATCCTCTCCAATAAACCGCAGGACTTTACCGAGCTCTGTGTTGAGCGGCTACTTGGAGATTTTTTATTTGCCCCGGTACTTGGTCAACGTGAGGGCATTCCGAAAAAGCCTGATCCGGCCGGAGCCTTTGAAGCTGCCGAATTTCTGAATATTGCCCCGGAACAGTTTTTGTATTTGGGGGACACCTCTATCGACATGTACACCGCAGGCCGGGCCGGTATGTGCGCGGTCGGTGTTCTGTGGGGATTTCGAACCGAGCAGGAGTTGTTGGATTCAGGAGCCAAGCATTTAATCCGGGCCCCTGCTGATTTGCTGGAGTTGCTGAAATAGACAAACCTCATGTTTTGTAACTTCGATGGTCATCAACCTGAATTTTTAAATCTGATAACTGAAACCTGAACTTCATGAATCCTGTTTTTTTTACCTATGCCGGTCCGCCGCTTATCGGCGCTTTTATCGGCTATCTGACCAATAAGATCGCCATTCGCATGTTGTTTCGGCCCCTGAAGCCATGGCATGTGCTGGGCATTCGTGTGCCCATGACACCCGGGGTCATTCCCTCAAAACGGCATGACCTTGCCGAAAACATGGGTGTCATGGTCGGCGAGCATCTGCTGACGGCCCGTGATATCGGAACCGCGCTCTCCATGGAACCGTTCCAGGAACACCTGCACGCCCTTGTCGATACCAGGGTCGGCGAAGTTTTGGACAGTGACCTGGGCCCGGTGCTCGACATCGTTCCCAGGCGGTTCCGGGCCTATGCAAAGGTGGGGCTGCGGACCCTGAAATATCAGATGAAAGCCGGAGTTCGCAGGTATCTGCACAGTGAGACCTTTGCCGGGGTTTTGGAAGATGTTCTGGCCCGGCAACTTGAGCATTACGGCAGCCGGGAATTGAATGCTTTTTTTTCCATGGAGCAGCGGCAGCAGGCGTATGGCATTATAGATGAACTGCTGCAAGGACTTTTGGAGGGCCCGGGCGTTGAAGACTGGCTGACCGGCTATCTTGGTGAACGGCTGCATGGGGCCGGACAAAGCGGCAAAAACGTCCAGGATCTGCTGCCCGAGCCGTTTATCGATTTTATCCAGGTAACATTAAAAAATCAGACCCCGGAACTTCTTCAAGGGCTGGCTAAAGTGCTTGCCGAACCACGGATTCGTGACAAAATCATCGGGGCCGTTATCGGAGGGATAGATCATTTTCTGAGCTCCCTTGGACCTATGGCCGCCATGGCCAAAGGCTTTATCGACATGGACTCTCTGGATGGAAAGATCCGGGAATATCTTGTCGAGCATGAGGATGAACTGGAACAGTGGCTGCAGAGTCCGGAGGTGCAGGAACGGTTTATCGTTGTTTTGCAGGAGCAGGTTCATAAGCTCATGCAGACACCGGTCGCCGATATCCTTGACCGCCTTGAAGAAGGGCAGCTCGAAACGATTTGTCGTTCATTGTCGGTGCAGCTGCTCGGTGCCTTGCGAACCAGGGGCACCATTGAAACCATGTCTCTGCTGATCCGCAGGAGCCTTGAGGACATGGTGGATCATGGGCACCGCTCCATGGCCGATATCGCAGGCCGGTTGTTTTCCGGTGAGAATGGACAACAGATGCAGGCAACGGTACATAAAGAATTGCTGGCAATATTTCGTTCCGAGGGCAGCCGCCGATTGATCGGCCGCATGGTTGACTCCATGATCGATTCCCTGGCCCGGCAGCCGGTCGGCATTCTTGCCCGTCTGATGCCCAAGGGGGTCCGCAGCGGTATTACCGATTATATTGTCCTGACCGCAAACCGAATGCTGTTGAAAGAGGTTCCCGGACTGGTTCGGTCGCTCAATATCAGTCAGCTGGTTACCGACAAGGTGGACTCGCTTGATCTGTTGAGACTTGAAAGACTTCTTCTTTCGATAATGGAGGAACAGTTTAAATATATCAATTTATTCGGTGCGTTGCTCGGGTTCTGTATCGGCCTGATTAATCTGGTGCTTCTCCAGTTTATATGATACCTGAATTAAAATCTGGTGCTTGACTGTTAAACAGGGGCCAGGATGACCGAAAAAGCTGAAAAGATTAATCAGACCGATTTTTTTTACCGCTGTAATTCCCGCAGGCAGCAGATGCGTGGATGCCTGCGGGAATATCGGGCTTGGTTTTATTTATTGGTGACCAGTGTCGCATATTCATCTTCACTGAGCATACCGTTCATATCAGCATCTGCTTTGGTGAACAGTTCTTCGCTGATGCCGGCAGTCGCAGCTTCGCTTTTTGAAATGGCACCGTCTTTATTGGTGTCAAGATCGCCAAATGCCGGTGCACTTGCAAAAGCTGCAACAGCAAACAGTGAAAACATAATCGTCGGAATTACTTTTTTAAGCATTGTGTATCTCCTTAAAATGAAAAAATAGTTTGTTGTGTTGTTGGCCAAAACAACAAAAGACATTGTCTATTCGCGAATCATGCCTTTTCTCCTTACATAGCATCTTGTGTGCCATTTTTGCTTATTCATTAATTTCAGTATGTTATATCTGGACGGAGGGTTTTGCCGGCCATGAACGTCTGTTAATAAGGACAGCTCCGTCCGACCATGATCTATCTTGTTGAAAATATAAGGTTTTTGTTGTAGGTGGGTGGCGACATTAAAAATAAACCCGTATGGGGATGGTAAGGTCAACTTGCCGATATTATATAAAAATATCTTTGAAGGTTCAGCTGTCAGTTCTATGGGAAGCCTATGTTAGTCTGTTAGGGGTCAGATCTTTACCCTTGACAACACCATGTTAGGGGGTGGCCATACCGCATGCGGGGGGTCGGATCTTTATCCTTGACAGCTCGGTGGCTGTAACCGGTCTTCAGACAAAGATCCGCCTCTCTTTCAGAAGGGAGTTAAACTCTTGGGTTACTGCAGGCCGACAGGGTCGACAACCCCGCGGGAACATCCAATATTATTTGCATTGGGGGCGGCAAAGATCGCGTCGCTCATGGAGATTTCATCCAGGTCGCCCTGCAAGCCGATGGTGATTTCGGTAATAAGCTTGCGGTCTCCATCCCTTTTGCAGGTAATTTTAATTTTATCACTTGCCCCGTCGCCGAATGACTCGTCAAAGGCATCCCCAATCTGAGAGGATGTAATCTCCCTGCCGATATTCTCGACAAACAGTTTGCGCACCGCAGAATCGGGCCCATTGAGTTGCCCCATGAGGTTCAGGGCGTCCTGGAAGTATTTATCGGCTGATTCACCCTGATAGCAGGTTCCGTGTTTTATCCACTCATGGCGCTCAAGAAAGGATTGGGTACCCGGCATGACCTTGTTGAGTTCTGTTCGTGTGGCCGCAGACAAAACCGGTTCCGGCAGGGCGGACCATCGCTTGTTTCTATCATTAGCCACAGCATCAGGGCCGACGTAACAGTACATGGTGTTGCGAGGCTGGGGCCACAGGCCGTGCAGGGTAAAGTGTGAGGCATCAAAGCGGTCTTCAGTCTGGGTGGCGCACTCCGGTTTAGAAGAATGGAGTTCACAAAATCCAGGCTGCCAGCTGACGGCAAGAATATAGCGGTTGCCGTCTGGTGTAACCGGAGTAACCGGAGTGACTGGAGTAACCGGACCCGGCCCGGGGACGAAGCTGTCGACGGGAACAACATGCTCGCCGCAACTGGTGGCAACCCAGCGCCGTTCGGGTTGTGTATCCATCCTGATCAGATAATGTGATCCGGCCGGTTTGTTCTTTGCCAGAATATCATAGGCCTGATCAACGCGGGTCGTAACGTTGCCCGGGTTGGTCTGACGGCGAAAGGACTGATATGCAGGGCATTCCGATCTGGCAATAAAATAGCCCGTCAGCGGAACTTGAGCATCGGCAGTCTGGAAAACAACCAAAACCGTAAAGGCGGCAATCAAACAGGCATACTTTTTCATGGGCACTCTCCAGGGGGATCTGGTTTTTGAGTAGACAGTGAATCAGGGGATCATCTGTTCATGGGTAGCGGTTTTGACCAAAAATAAATTGAAAACAGGTTGACTTCCATTTGAAAAAAGATCCATTCGTCATTGCCAACCAGAAAAACATGATGTTGTCAATAGATAATATCTGCTGTAGAATACGTAAATGACAGATATTTTTTGGGAATATTGCTGCAGCACAACAGGTTTCGCCGATCAGTGCAATGGGGGTGCATTCCCCTTTTGTCGCAACCTCATACTTTGGTCTTATTTTGTTCGTCAGGCATTCGAAATCTACGAGGTTTAGCATGCTTTGGATTGGTGGGC
>CAZPXI010000233.1:0-4494 GCA_964590715.1 uncultured Desulfobulbus sp. | reverse complement strand
TACAAAAAAAAACGGGTTGATGTCAAAACATCAACCCGTTCTAAAAGTCTCAAAAGAGGCTAACCGTATCAGCAACCTTCGACGGCTTTTTTCTTTGATTCTTTTACAGCAACTTTCATACCGGCTTTCAGCTTATCTGCTTTCTTACAGGTCATGGTTACTGTGTTACCCTCAACACTGTCAACTTTGCACTTCACTTTACTGGCCAGAGCACTTCCGGCGCTTAATGCAAATGCAACAACCATTACAACAGTTACCATTTTTTTCATAATCTTTCCTCTATTGTTCATAGTTTTCATGAAACCTCTTCACCGCAAAAAAACTTTTACAGGACAAAACATATCAAGGATTCCCTGTGGTTGTCAACAAAAAACTCCTGTACCACCGGGTGGCACCGCCCTCTGGTCAACGTCCTCTCTGTTTACTTCAGAATAGCTCTGATATCCCGTTCCAGCAAAGAATGGGGTACAAAGCCGGGATACTTCTTTACCACGTTCCCCTTCCTGTTGACAAGAAAGGAGGTGGGAATTCCGGCAATCCCGCCAAAACTCCTGGCAGTTGAACGATCGGCCATCAGAACCTGATAATTGATTTTTTCCTGTTGAATAAGCTTGGCAACAATTTTGGGGCCTCCCTCATCTACGGAAAGACCGATAACGGCAAATCCCTTGGGGCCCAGATCCTTGTATAGCTGAATCAGGGTGGGAATCTCCTGTCGACAGGGTGGGCACCAGGTGGCGAAAAAGGTTATCAGCAGGACCTTTCCCTTGAAGCTCTTGCTGTTGACAACATTCCCATCAACAGCGGACGGGAGAGAAAACTCCGGCATGGCAACCGCGGCATTTGCCCTGCCCGATAACGGACCAACCTGGATCAGGAAAAAAGAAAAAACCAGTAGAAAGCAAGATATTGTTTTTGAGTACATGCAGTCTCCTTAAAAAATGAGAATATAGAATGATGCTACCGAGACTGCGGCAACACCATTATTTTTTTCAGAACTTAAACCGAGGCAGACAGATCTGTCAACAGGGATCAACCGAGGAATGACGCGAACGGCAAACAAAAACGGGATGTAATTACAGTATCGAAATAAAAAGAACCGACGAAAGACAGCTCAGGCTTTAATATCAAGCAGGCTCCTGGTCATTTCATCTGCTGCCTGCAGAGTTTTAAGATTAGCACTGAAGGCATGCTGATTAACCATCATCTCCGGGAGTTCTTCACTGAGATCAACATTGGACTGTTCTATCATTTCAGCAGTGTTACCGGCTTGTTCCATAACCTGCGGCCCAGGCGTATTTACCTTTTCATGGCGGGCCCGAACGCCCTGGGGCTGCACATCACTTAAAAGGACACGGCCTTTTTTAAAGCCTTCTGTATTCATATTTGCAATATTGTTCCCGTTATTCGCCAACCTTGTTCCGTATGCCAGCAGGCCGGACAGTGACGCAGAAACTCCTGAAATCATCTTCTTTCCCCCGGGTATATAAAAATAAAAAGAATTCGTGTACATTTTTATGTATTGCAACAAGCACTCCATTCCTGAACACCGGCCGGTTTTCCCCTCAAGAGGTTCGTCCCTGCCCGCCGACACCTGCATACCGGAAAACAATTTGCGTCTTTCCCCGGTTCCGAGTAAATAGTGGTTCATTACAGGTTATTTTCCATGGGTTTCACCCCATTTTTTCTAATGTTGCAACTCGTTGAAATTTGCGTTGCCCACAGGCTGCACGGATTTCTCGGGCTCACTATTTTTAACAGCAATGATATCATGATTCGAAAAATTCTCATCCTTTTTACTCTTATCTGCCTGATTTGGGGACCGGTCTCCCTGCAGGCTGAAATTGTTGACCGTTGCGTCGCCGTGGTCAACAACGACACCATTACCCTTTCCGAGGTCAACGAGGCAGGCAAACCGCTCTTCCAGAGGGTCGTGGAGCAGGCACCGCTGGAACAACGTGAAGAGGCCATGCAGCAGGCCCGAAAAACAGTTATTGAAAAACTAATCGACAAAAAAATTCTCATCCAAGAGGCCAAAAGATACCATATTAAGGTCTCCGATGAGGAACTCGACAAGGCCCTGCAGCGTATACTTGAAAAAAACCATACGACCATGGAACAGTTTCGGAAGGAAATGGAGACCATGGGACTGAACGAACAGCAGTATAAAGAAGATCTCAGGGATCAAATTCTCAGCTCCAAACTCGTGAATATCGCGGTTCGCTCCAAGGTGATTATTCCGGAAGAAAAAATTATCGACTACTACGACATGCACTTCACCGAACAGGTCGGTGATGGCGGATATTACATTCTGCAGATAGGTTGTACCTGGGATAAAAATGCAGCGGATCAGAAAGCAGCACGGAAGGCCGCACGGAAAAAAGCGGAACGAGTCCACAGCCTCGCCGTGGGCGGAGAAGACTTTAAAAAGCTTGCCCATGAGTATTCGGATCTTCCGTCAGCCATTGACGGGGGTGATATCGGAGTTTTCCGGGAAGATGAAATGGCCACGTCCATGCGGGATGCGGTGGTAAAACTGTCCCCGGGACAGGTCAGTTCCATTGTCGAAACGCCTTCCGGGTACCAGATATTCAAACTGCTCTCCAGTCAGGAAGGACAGATTATTACCAAAGTTCCATATGAATCGGTCAAGGAAGAAATCCGGCAAACCCTCTACCAGCAGGAAATGCAGAAGCTGTATAAGAACTGGATAAAGGAAATGCGCGATCAGGCATATATTAAAATTCTATAATGGACATACAATAAATCCATGAGTAACAGCCAAGAGTCCCTCTCCCGGGAACAGCAAGAAACATCGGCAGCAACACCGGGTAATACCCTGCGTCGCTTACGCGAGGAAGCAGACCTCAGTGTCGAGGCGGTTTCCGAAGCCACAAAAATATCGGTCACCAACATCCGGGCCATTGAAGAGGAAACCTACGAAAAACTCCCGGCCGACACCTTTGTCCGGGGCCTGGTAACCCTCTACGGCAATTTTCTCGGCACCAAGGGCTCAAGGGCTGCGGCGGAATTCCTTGCAAAACGGGAAAAAAACGATCCTGCCGCCGGCAGGCAGGCACGGTTGAAAAAAACCGTGTACTCCTCATCGCTGAGCCCTAGAAAACTCGCCGAGCCCTCTCATATATCCTCCGCCACCATTGCCTTGATCCTGCTGGTGGTTATCATCGTCTCCTTTATAGGTTTCTGCCTGTATACCTCCTGGAACCCCTTTGCCTTCCTGTCACAGCAGACTGAGAACATGCAGACCTCCATGCAGGGAATCTTCAGCAGTACCCCCGAGCAGGAGACAGCGCTTGCAACAATCGACGAGCAGGTATCCTATACCCTTTCGGCGCACTTCCTTAAGGACAGCGAAGTCGTGGTCAAAGTCGATGACCTGGATCCGATTCAACAGACATTCAAGGAAGGCGAGATTGCCCACTGGAGTGCAAGGGACTCTTTACAGGTCACCTTTGACAAGCCGGAAGCCGCAACCCTGATCCTCAACGACAGCCCACTGATCTTTCCCGAACCGAACGGTAATCAACTTCCAACCCTGCAGCTGCCAAGCGATCTTCTTGATCAATGACCAACCGGCGAAGCCTTGCCATCGTCCTCAAGGTAACCGCCCACGGTGAGGCCGACAAAATCGTCACCCTGTACAGCCCGGACCTGGGCAAAATTACGGCTATCGCCAAAGGCGCCAGCCGCAGCAAAAAACGTTTTGTCAACAAGCTTGAGCCGTTCACACTTTTACAGATTCTTTACCGGCCACCGACAAGAGGATCACTCTTTTTTTTGAGTGAAGCTGAACTGGTCAATGCCTATCTCTCCCTGCGTACGACCTATTCCCGCTACGTCACGGCAACATTTATCAACGAATTAATCCAGCGCTTCAGTGGCGAGCAGGATCCGGACCCTGCTGTTTTTGCTCTTCTGGATTGGGCATTTCACTCCCTGGACCAGGGAAAAGTTCCAGCAAAGACGGCAACCCTTTTCCTGCTCCGCCTGCTTGGCCTCTGCGGCTATCAGCCGCAGTTGAGCCACTGCAGCTCTTGCAACCGCCCCCTTGAGCAGAGTGCAAGTTTTACGCTTTATCCCGGCAATGGCACCCTCCTCTGCACCCGCTGCCGCAGTACAAGATCGGATTCGTCGCTGACCCTTTCCCTGCAGACCTTGAAATTCCTCCACAGCGCCCAGCACATGGAACTGCAGCAGCTTGACCGGCTGCAGCTGCCGAAGGCGACAACCGACCAGGCCCTCGGTGCCCTGTATAATTACAGCCGCTATCTCCTGCAGCAGGACATCCACTCATGGAAACAGCTGAGAGCGATAACAGACGACTGGAGTTAGCCTCCCCTTGGAAATTGTTTGCTTGACTTTGCTCTCTGTAGATGAAAGCATAAGCTTACCGCCCTTCTCGCCACCCTCTCTAAAAGAATCTAGAACCATCCTGACAAAAGTGAGCCTTATAATGTCCTGTTTTCAATCTTG
>CAZPXI010000232.1:2476-4540 GCA_964590715.1 uncultured Desulfobulbus sp. | reverse complement strand
CCCCCCATAACCGGCATCTTCAGATCCGAGACAACCACGGGAAACGGTTTTTCCTTGAGCTGCTGCAAAGCCTCCTCTCCATGGGCGGCGGTGACAACGCCGTACCCGCGTTCGGTGAGAACTTCGCTGATCAGCTCCCGCATGTCCCGGTCATCCTCAACCACAAGAATGTCTATTTTTGATTGTTTACTCATGAATTTTTCATTGGTGCTGATGCAATTTTTTTTCCATGGAATTCTGTTTGCCAGCGGTCGCTGCAGGCGACCCGGGAAGCTCAATGATGAATCGTACTCCGGCTTCAACCTCTTCATCAAGTTGTATCCGGCCCTGGTGCTCCTGGACAATACTTGCCACCATGAACAACCCGAGCCCGGTGCCCTCGCCGACCTCTTTGGTGGTGAAAAACGGATCAAAAATTCTGTTGGTTATATCAGCCGGAATGCCGGGCCCGTTGTCTTCATAAAGGATGCGGACATCCCCTGTAGCCGTGTTTATCTCCTGGCTGGTAATACGTATTGTACCGCCGTTGGGCATGGCATGGAAGGAGTTCAGCATCAGGTTGACAAAAAGCTGCCGCAGGCCGTCTTCATCCGCCATCAGATTCCGGACGGAGAGCTGCGATTCAAGTTCTATCTGAGGATAATCCGCCCGCTGCTTGAGCCGGCAGAGCGAGAAGGCATCATCAATAACCTTTGCCGGCGACACGGTTTTAAACCTGGCCGAGGATTTTCTGGAAAAGGCGAGCATCTGCTGCATTGTTGCGGCAATACGATCGGCCTGACGAATGATGATGTTTAAATTTTTCACATCCGGATGGTCTGCAGCCAATTTTTGCACAAGGTGTTCCGCCCGGCCACTGATCACATTGAGCGGAGTCCCGATTTCATGGGCCAGCCCACTGGCAAGCCGGCCGATGGAGGCCAGTTTATCCTGGTGGCGAAGCCCCCGTTCCAGGTTGATCTTTTCCCGGAACAGGGCCTCTCTCTTATTGTTTTGCCGCTCAATATTGAGGGCCATCCGGTTAAACTCTTCAATGAGATCGTCAAGCTCTTTAACCCCGCTTTTTTCGATCCTGAGCCCCAGATCACCACGGCCGAGTTTTTCCGATGCCTCTTTAAGCCTCGATATCGGGTAGGTAATATTCCAGCGGCTGACCAGATAGATAAGAATACCGAGCAACAGGGAGGTGAAGAGGATAAAGGCGATGAATTTCCGCATCAATGCGGCAAGGGTTGCGTTCACACTGTCAAGCGAAAGCAACACCTCCACCGTCCCCTGAAATTCACCACCACTATCAACGATCGGGCTGGCCACTGAAAAATATTCATGGGCACCATTTTGTATTATCCGCTCGCGTCTTCCCTGCAAAAGAGTGCCGGGTTCACCGCCCTGCCTGAGAACCTGTTTATCGGCTCCATGTTCAAAGGTGAGGTTGATGCGTTGACCACGGCGGTCGTAAATGTTCAACAACAGATTTTCAACATGATCATCATGGGGCAGCACGGCATGGATCAACTCACCCAGGCGCTGGTGCTGATCTTCCATGTGATAATATTTAAAAGTGGCGGCCAGGGTTCGGGCCAGGGTTCGGGCCGTCATCTTGGTGCTTTCCATCAGGTGGAGGCGCTCATCACGGACGGAGAGATACCCGAACCCGATGGAGGTCAGGATAAGCAGGGTGGAGATATAGAGGAAAAGCCGGGTTGATATTTTCATAGTGAAGTCAAATCAGGCGGATCTTGCAGGGGGAAAACACCCGCTCCGGCCATTAACAAAAAGATTCCCCGGCAGATTCCGGCCGGGATCCTTTGAGCTGATGGTGATATATATTCTTGACATTCCCGGTTTTTTATGGATGACTGTACATGATATGACTATCAGGGAAAACACGTTGTTTTCACCGATTTCAAGATAGTCGCTTACGCACTTCTACCAGAGGAGCAGCAGGATGGCAAAAGACAAAAAGAAAAAGAAAAAGGACAAGAAGAAAAAAGATGCCAAGAAAAAATGTTGTGTAAAGTCCGCCTGCAAGAAAAAGGACGCCAAGAAGAAGAAAAAAGACAA
>CAZPXI010000232.1:0-2376 GCA_964590715.1 uncultured Desulfobulbus sp. | reverse complement strand
CCCGACACTTTCATCCCTGCCTCCGGGCCGGACGCTTCTCCGGAAGAATGAATCTGCAAAACACAATGTAGTCCCGATAATAACAGGGCGTTAAGAGAAATCTTAACGCCCTGCTTTCATATGGAGTGTCATGAAAAAGCATCTCCTGATCATCGAAGATGAACATTCCGTCGCCAAGCAGCTCCGCTGGGGACTGGGCAAGGAATATGAAATCACCATTGCCCATGATGCCGAGCAGGCAAAACCGCTGCTGGCCTCCGGTGCCTTTCCGGTCGCCACCATGGATCTCGGCCTGCCGCCGTATCCCGACACCCCGGACCAGGGGTTTAAACTTCTTGAAGAGACCGCAACCCTTGCTCCCCATACCCGGGTCATCGTCATAACCGGCAATGCGGAACAGGAAAACGCGGTCAAGGCCGTTGCCCTTGGAGCAGCGGATTTCTGCGCCAAACCAATTGATCTGAAGATCTTAAAAATCATCCTGGCCCGAACATTTACCCTCCATGCCCTTGAACAGGAGAACCGCAGACTCCAGCAGCAGAATCATCAATGCGGCTCGCTGTGCGGTATGCTCGGTATCTCTCCGGCAATGACCAGGATTTTTGAGCTGCTCAGACGTGCCGGTGCAACCGACTATCCGGTGCTGATTTCAGGTGACACCGGAACCGGCAAGGAGATGGCCGCCCGGGCGGTACACGATCTGAGTGCCAGAGCGGATAAGCCCCTGGTCATTATCAACTGCGGGGCGATTCCGGAGAATTTATTGGAAAGCGAACTGTTCGGCCACGAAAAAGGGGCCTTTACCGGGGCCTCAACCAGGCAGATCGGTAAATTTGAACAGGCTGATGAGGGCACCATTTTTTTGGATGAAATTGGTGAACTGCCTCCGGCCATGCAGGTAAAAATCCTCCGTGTCCTCCAGGAATCCACTATTGAACGACTTGGGGGCACCCGGACAATCAAACTTGATGTCCGCGTCATAGCCGCCACCAACGTAAACCTTGAAGATGCGGTCAAAGAGGAGACATTCCGCCAGGATCTCTTTTATCGTTTAAATGTCATCCCCCTGCAGATTCCCGATCTCCAGGAACGGCCTGAAGATATCCTGCCGCTGGCCCATAGATTTCTGCTTGAGGAAGCCGGGCGGCAGAAGCGCGGACAGATGTCCTTTTCGCCGGCAGCTCTCACCGCCCTCAGCCTCCACGACTGGCCCGGCAATGTCCGGGAACTCCAGAACCGTATCCGCCGGGCGCTGGGCACCACTCTGGATAAGATCATTGCTCCTGTTGATATGGGACTGGAAGAAGTTGCCCCTGAACAGAAATCGCAAAATTTTCGCACCTTGAAGGCGGCCCGTGAACAGGCGGAAATACAGGCTGTTCGTCAGGCCCTGGGATTGAGCAATAACAACATCAGCCGGGCGGCAAAACTTCTTGAAATCAGTCGCCCCACCCTGCACGATCTCCTGAAAAAGCATGGGATACAGGTTCATTCGGAATAAAGGATCGGCCCGGGATGCACGCCTTTTTCCCACTGATTCTTCCGCTGGACGGTGTTAACCGGAAAATGAATGCGTCTGTTGATGAATGAGGATTTCGTATAAGGCAGAGATTGGGTGCAAAATACCGTTAATCAACGGGCTCATGTATGGAGAAGAGACAACCTCTGGAACAGTGAATGAAAAAAATATTAAAAAAACCTTGGCTGCCCTATGTCGCCCCCTTTGTCCTGTTTTTACTGTTGACCGAACCCGGCCGCTTTTTCCCGGCCGCTGTCCCCTATCTCTATATCGCCAAAACTTTTCTGGTTGGTACCCTGATCTGGTTCTGGCGCCACAGCTATGCGGCGGACTTTTCCGGCGGCCTCACCTTTTCCGAACTGCTGACTTCCATTGGTTGCGGCCTGCTGGTGCTGGTGCTCTGGATTGTGCCGGAAGGCTATCTCTTTCAGCTGGAGCAAAAAACCGTTTTTGATCCTCAAGGGCTGGGCCAATCACAGGCAGCGGTCATCGGCTGGATCGGCATCCGTCTGCTGGGAGCGGCACTGATCGTGCCGATCATGGAAGAGCTGTTCTGGCGTTCTTTTCTGATGCGCTATCTGATTGAACCGGACGACTTTCGATCCGTGCCTATGGGTGCCTTTACCTGGCTGTCTTTTGCCGGGGTGGCGATCTTTTTCGGCCTGGAGCATAACCGGCTGGTTGTCGGTGTCATTGCCGGGCTGCTCTACGGCCTGTTGCTGATCCGGCAAAAAAAACTGACCGGCGTCATTCGGGCCCACATGGTCACCAACCTTGGCCTGGGGGTGTATGTTGTATCGACCGGGAGCTGGTGGTTCTGGTGATGGTTGTGGTGTTTACCACAGAGAACACAGAGA
>CAZPXI010000231.1:0-4587 GCA_964590715.1 uncultured Desulfobulbus sp. | reverse complement strand
TCCTGTCGTGTCACGATGGCCGGCACATTGATGATCAACTGGCTGCCCGCCCCAAGTAGAATGATTTCCACCTTTACAAGGTCATCAATTTCAAAAATAGGTTTAATGTGCAGGTACAGGGCGTCAATGGCGATATCCCGAACCATGCCTTTGATCGCCCCTATTTTACCTGATTTGACCATGGCATGGGCTGAATAGTTGACCCGTGTCCGGGCTCGTTTATATTCGCTCGTAGCGTGTTTGGAACCACTTGTCTGCATCTCTTCCTTTTTCCCGTTGCCGTGGGCATTCTCACTCTGTCTTCAGTTTCTTGAAAAGCGAGAATGTCAGCTGAAAAATATCGGTGAATTTGGTTACTTTCCTGAATCCATGAGCGTCCTGCGTACGCTCATGGATTCAGGACTTTCTTTTTTGACTTATTTTACTGCGTCGGCCAGTTTACTCCCCACCTTGAACTTAACCACTTTCTTTGCTGCAACCTTCATCTCTTTTCCGGTCTGGGGGTTACGGCAGGTACGGGCGGCCCGTTGAGTAATGGAGAATGTGCCGAAGCCGATCAGGGAGAGTTTGTCGCCTTTTTGCATGGTCTCGGTAACTGCTGCCGTAAAGCCGGAAAGAGCATCAGCTGCGGCTTTTTTGCTGATGTCGGCGGATTCTGCAATCTGGTTGATGAGTTCTGTTTTGTTCATTTTGGTATTCTCCTGTACAAAGTTATTTTAGAATTTTTTAATTTCAATCCATACCTTAACGGTTGGATAACGGGTTCGTTCTATACTGTGCCGGATTTTGACACCATCAACCGGTCTCCAGCCATACCATTTTTTTTCTGCAAGGATGATTTTCCGGCCATCAGCCGTGGTGTAGAGAAATTGACCTTCCCGTACCATACCGCTTTTGAGGCGAAAAAAAAGTGATTCCTTACCGCTGTAGCCCTGCTCGACCCTGGAGGTAATATGGACAAAGATACCATATTCCCCTGAAGACGGAAGTCGGCCTAAGGCTGTTCTAGCTTTTATCGGGTAGCTATAGATGGTGTTACGCCCGGCTACGGCATCCAGGGTAAGGGCTGATAGATTACTTGCTGTAAATACAACCAGAATAACGATCAGGATAGCCTGTTTCATCCACCATCTCCCTGGGATTTGTTCGGAAAACTCCTGTTTTTTTGAAGCGGCGGCGCATTGCATTTGAGGCTGCCGCCGGATTTTCCGCTTTTTTTGTCCATAGCCGCCCGTCGCTTCAGAGAAGTTTTTTATTAAGAGGCGTGTCGACCGGGGACGAATATAAGGAGTGAATATCTTTTTTCCATTCTATATTAATCAATTTGGTATCGGGCAACGTTTTTTCCACCTTCCACTCCGGAAAGGCCGGATCTTTTGACCGGTTTTTGTCTGCCCACAGGGAATTGTTGCATTTTTTTGACCAGAGTTTCAAAGCGGCGATTCCGCCGTATTCTTTCCGGCACAGTCGATAATAGGTAAATATACCTATGCGAAAATTGGTAGTTTCCTCAATTGTTTTTTTTCTTCCTTTCCGCTTAATTAATGACAGTGAAAAAATAAAATCAAAATATTTGGTCAAGATAACCCAAGATAAGGAGGATATGCGATGAATAAAAATGATTTGGTGCAGTCCATTGCCAGCGCAGCGAAAATCAGCAAGGTGGCCGCTGAAAGAGGGCTCAACGGTATGCTCTCAACCATGACAAATGCCATGGAAGATGGGGAGCGGGTGACCTTGGTCGGTTTCGGCAGCTTTTCTATTGTTGAGCGGGCGCCGCGGCTGGGCCGAAATCCGAAAACCGGGGAACCTGTACCCATTCCACCACGTCGGGCGGTGAAGTTTCGGCCGGGCAAAGAGCTGGTTCAGAAGGTTCAATAAGACTCCCGCAAGGCGTTAACGGCAGGTGCCGGTTTACGGTACCTGTCGGTTTCCGGCCGCTCTTTCGACTCCGGCCGTTTTTCCTTAAGGCTTTTTCCGTATGTGTTCACGACGGGGAAGAAGCCTTTCTGCGCATGCCGTAAAGGAGCAGGCCGGAAACGATCATGGCAAGGCTCAACAACTGTCCCATGGTCAAACCCAGCGCCACCTCTCCCAGCTGCGGATCGGGCTCACGGACAAATTCGACACAGAAGCGGATACTCCCATAGAGGATGAGAAAGAGCACGACCATCGTGCCGTGGGGCCATAATTTTTTTTGTTGCCAGGTCTTTTCTTTAACTGTCCAGAGCATCACAAAGAGCAGGACACCCTCCAGCAGCGCTTCATACAGCTGTGATGGATGTCTGGGTAAAAGGCCGCCTCCGGGAAAAATCATTCCCCATGGAAGTTCTGTTGTCCGCCCATAGAGCTCTCCGTTAATAAAGTTGCCTATCCTCCCAAGCCCCAGGCCGATGGGCACGGTAACCACGTATACATCCGCACCCTTCCAGAAATCCAGACCTGTGCGCCGGCAATACAAAAAGCCTGCCAGCAGGACACCGATGCAGCCGCCGTGAAAGGACATTCCCCCCTCCCAGGTGGCAAAAATTTCCAGAGGATGCTGCAGGTAATAGCCGGGATTATAAAAGAGGACATATCCGAGTCGGCCCCCGAGAATGACCCCTAAGATGATAGCCAGATTCAGGTTGTCAAGGTGTGCGTCCAGCTCCTGCCAGTGAAACTTTTTTGCCTGATAGCGTACCAGCAGATAGGAGGCAAGAAAGCCGAAAACGTACATGAGGCCGTACCAGCGGACCTTGAGTGGGCCGAGGCTGAATATAACCGGATTAATATGGGGATAAGAGAGCATAGTAACCACAGGGATTAGGGGTTAGGGGACAGGGACTTTGAATGGCGTTCTCCGGCCTTCATTTATAAGAGGCCCATCTTCTTCAAGTGAACCTGCAGCACTGAGACTGCAGCCGGGGTAACTCCGGAAATACGAAGGGCCTGGCCAAGTGATCGGGGCTTGATGGTGCTGAGTTTTTCAATGACTTCAGTGGAGAGACCGGGCAGCTCGTCATAGGGGATGTTTTCGGGGAGTTCCGCGGTTTCAAGTTTTTTAAATCGCGCGACCTGTTCCTCCTGACGTTTGATATATCCGGCATATTTCACCTGCAGCTCTATTTCATCGGAGAACTGCAGATTGCCCGGATCCGTTATCAGGTCAAGCTTGCTGCAGCGGATGATTTCCGCCAGCTGAGTCATCTTGATCTCCGGCCTTCGCAGCAGTTCAGCCAGGGTCATTGCCTGGCTGATGGGACTGCTGTCGATTGCGGACAGATATTCGTTTACCGGCCCGGTCGGCAGGATGCGCTCTTTAGTGAGGAGTCGGCCGGTCTGTTCAATGGTTTCCTTTTTCCGGGTAAAGGCCTGCCAGGTTTTAAAATCAACAAGGCCGATGTCATAACCGATTTTTCGCAGCCGCAGGTCGGCATTATCTTCGCGCAGGAGCAGCCGATACTCCGCCCTGGAGGTGAACAGACGGTACGGCTCTTTGGTGCCAAGGGTGACCAGATCATCAATGAGCACGCCGATATAGGCCTGAGAACGATCGAGAATCAACGGTTTTTCCTGGCGTACATTGAGGACCGCATTGATCCCTGCCATCAGTCCCTGGCCTGCGGCCTCTTCATAGCCGGAGGTTCCGTTTATCTGACCGGCAAGAAAGAGGCCCTTGACCTTTTTTGTTTCCAGGGACGGGTACATCCCCCTGGGGTCGATGTAGTCATATTCAATCGCATACCCGGGCCGGATAATTTTTGCCTGCTCCAGGCCGACAATGGAGTGAACCATATCGATCTGGGTCTGCAGGGGCAGGCTGGTCGGAATGCCGTTGGGGTAGACTTCCACGGTGTCGAGTCCTTCCGGTTCCAGGAAAATTTGATGTCTGCCCTTGTCCGGAAAACGCATGACCTTGTCTTCAATGGAGGGGCAGTAACGGGCCCCGATACCCTCAATGATTCCGGCATACATGGGCGACTGATCAATGGAGTTTCGGATTATCTCGTGGGTCTGTTCATTGGTGTAGGTGATGTGACAGGGGCGTTGTTCCAGTGGCGGCTGGCCATTGCTGCTGAAGGAAAACAGCACCGGCGGCTCGTCGGAATACTGGGCCTCAAGACGTGAGTAATCAATGGTTGTACCGTCAAGCCGGGGAACCGTCCCGGTTTTCATCCGTCCGACCGCAAACCCCTGTTTAAAAAACCAGCGGGCCAGCTGGGTGGAGGGGGCATCTCCCATCCGACCGGCCGGAAACTGTTTGAGGCCGATGTGGATCAGGCCGTTGAGAAAGGTTCCGGTGGCGACCACCACTGCCGACACGTGGATGACTTCATCAAGAGAGGTCCGGATACCGGTAACCCTGCCGTTTTCGGTCAGGATTTCGTCGACCACGGTTTGCCTGATCGCCAGATTTTTCTGGGTTTCCAGGATTTTTTTCATCCGCAGCCGATACAGCAGCCGGTCGGCCTGGGCCCTGGAGGAACGAACCGCAGGGCCTTTGCTGGTGTTGAGGCGGCGGAACTGAATGCCGGTGGCATCAATATTTTTTGCCATCTCGCCGCCGAGTGCGTCGATCTCTTTGACCAGGTGTCCCTTGGCCAG
>CAZPXI010000230.1:0-4602 GCA_964590715.1 uncultured Desulfobulbus sp. | reverse complement strand
ACATCATGCACCCGCAGGATATCTGCTCCCTGCCGGGTGCAGATGGCCGAAATAACGGCGGTTGGGCAGTCGCGTTCTTCCATGGGCAGGCCAAGGAGTTTTTCAAGAAAGGACTTCCTGGAATGACCGATCAAGACGGGAAAACCGAGTTTTTTGAACGTGGCGACATTTCGCAAAATAGCCAGATTATGCTCCAGAGTTTTACCGAAACCGATGCCGGGATCGATAACAATTCGAGCCCTCTTGATGCCCTGTTCTTCCATCCACCTGGTCCGCTCCACAAAAAACGCACAGATCTCCTCCACCACATCCCCGTACCTGGGGTTGACCTGCATGTCGCCGGGGCTTCCCTGCATGTGCATAATGATCACCGGCCCCTCATACCCCCGCACGACCTTGACCATTTCCGGATCGTGACGCAGGGCTGAAATATCATTGACCATGGTCGCACCTGCAGCAAGTGCCTGCAGTGCCACCTCGGCCTTGGTGGTGTCGATGGAAACAGGAACTTTGGAAATTTTCCGGATATGTTCAATAACCGGCAACACCCGGGCAAGTTCCTCACTCTCTGATACCGGTTCTGCAAAGGGACGGGTTGACTCACCGCCCACATCAATGATATCGACCCCGTCCGCGAGCATCTGCTCAACCTGACGGGCAACAGCCTCGCCGGAGGTGAATCGTCCTCCGTCGGAAAAGGAATCCGGCGTGATATTCAAAATCCCCATGACCTGCGGATGCGTTTTTTCCATGTTTTTCTGTCTCGGAAATACGAAAATTTTTACGGTGATGGAATGGCAAAATGGAAAGTACAGGAAAGAGGGTTCTATTTCAAGATGTCTTCAACATGATGTCGCGTTGCCGTGAACTTCCCGGTTGCCCGAAACATGAAAACCAGAGCCCTGGTATAATTCAGACGTCCAGCCCGTGGACGCAAAAGAATAAAAAAAGCCGGACAGCATGCGCTGTCCGGCCTGATAGAGGAAAGAGTTTGTATGGATGGATCTTTTTTTATTTCCCGCCGGACAGCTTCTTCACAACCGCCTCCAGTGCCTTTACTTTTTTATTCAATTTCTTTATTGATTTGTTTACCTTGGCAAAGTTGTAATATTGAACGCCATTTGGTGCGTCAATGGGGTTACCGGCATGGAGATCGGAACCATATACCCGCCAGGAATCATCCCAGTTGGCCGGATCCTTGAATCCCATCAGCCGTAATTCAAGATAGGTCAGGGTGGAACGGGTGCCGGTCTGGCAATATGCAACAATCCTCTTTGCGGTGTCAAACCCACCGAAATACTTGGCCACGGAATCGGGAGAGATATAGCCGGTTGCCTTCATTTTGCCTGTTTTTTTATCTTTGGCTTTGACCAGGGTATCCAGATGGGAAACATTGACGGCTGTCGGGACATGACCGTTCTGGACCGCACGTGCATCCTTACCGACATACTCTTTTTTAGACCTTGAGTCGACAAGCCGGGTACCGTTACCACCGGCAATCTGCAAAATCTCGGCGGTGGTGGCCAGGCGACTTGCAACAACATTGGCCTTAAAGGTCCGGGCAGGTTTTTTCACCGGTTTTTTATCCAGCCGGTTACCACCTTTACGCCATGCATCCAGACCGCCGTTTAAAACGTACACCTTGTCATGACCAAGATATTCCAGAACCCAGAACCCCACAGTTGCATCGGTGATCGTTTTCAGGCCGTCATAGTAGAAAACCACATGGGTATCATTGCCGATACCAACCTTGCCGAGCAGGCTTTCATACTTGCCGACATCCTGAAAAACCCTTGAAGTCGGATCGCGCAGGGCCTTTTTCGCCCTTTTTCCAAGACTGATGGCTCCGGGGATGTGGCCTTTGACATAATCCTTCAAATCCCTTGCATCAACAACAACCCAGTCAGGTTTATCAATGTTGGCCTTCACCGTCTCGGCATCAACAAGCAGGCCGGGATTCGCCCAATCAGCTGCCTGTGCAATTCCAATGAGTGAAAAGAAGAACAAACTTAATACAACACCCCTCAGCCATCTCTTTTTCATTTCCCGTACCTCTTTTTGAAAGTTAGCGTCTTTCTTGCAAGAAAGCGTATGAATGTTTTTTTTATTTTGCATTCCATTCACCGGTCTCTATGCTGCGGCTTGTATACAGGTACGGTAAAGCAATATGTATACCAAGACTCTAAAGCCCCTAACTGAGCGATTAAACGTCATTCATCATCGAGTGATTGTCCCAAACGGGCCAATAGCCTTTATGATAGTGGCCACGAACGGACACCAATTTTTCAACCAGTGTCTGTCCATAAATGAAGATTTTTGTTCGAGATCAAGGAGTGCGGAAAATTTTACCACAGGCATATAAGTGATATTCCGAGGATAAAATTTTTCGCACAACGCCGAGATCGGGTAAAAAGACCGTTTATGGACAGACACTGGCCAATAATGATTCCGAAATCAGACTATTTAAAAGATAGACTTAAAAAGCCGGGAATTGTCGCTGAATGTGCCCTTGTCGGCCTGTCGATGCAACATGTACTTGCAACTCCTGGAGAGAAGAAGGATACTCCGGTTATGAACTGCCGCCTGTCCGTGATTATCCCAAACCGAAATGGAGAAAAGACCATCGGCCTCTGCCTTGAGGCCGTGTTCAGCTCCGACCATGACTCTTTTGAAGTTATCGTTGTCGATGACTGTTCAACAGACAACTCCGTTGCAATCATTAAGCAGTTTCCCTGCATCCTGATCCGATTAACAAAACATGCCGGGGCGGCCGGAGCCCGAAACAGGGGGGCACGACAGAGTACGGGGGCGGTGCTCTTCTTTATCGATGCCGACTGCCTGGTGCAGAAAAACACACTGACGGTTGCAGAGCAGGCCGAGAAACAACATGGCCACGATGTGATCATCGGCGGCACCTATACCTGCCGCCCCTTTGACCATAATTTTTACTCTCTTTTTCAGTCCGTATTCATTCATTTTCATGAGCTGAAAAACTGTGTGCACCCTGATTATGTTGCCGCCCATGCAATGGTTATATCCGCCGACACCTTCAGGCATTCCGGCGGGTTTCCAGGTGACTTTCTGCCGATCATCGAAGATGTTGAATTCAGCCACAGGTTACGACGCCTGGGATACAGGTTGAAAATGGAACCGGAACTGCAGGTGCAACATATCTTCAATTACAGGTCCATGGTCGATTCCATGAAAAACGGTTTTACAAAAAGCAGATACTGGACCATCTATTCTCTCGGCAACAGAGACCTGCCGGCTGACTCGGGAACAGCATCGCTGGCATTAAAGATAAATGTCCTAGCCTTTTTATTCATTCTTGTTTCCGTTACCGTATCTTTCGTTGTTTCAAGTAGAGTTCCGCTCTTCTGGGCGTTGATAATCCTGCTCTTGAATACGTTTATAAACAGAAAACTGTTTTCCCTGTTTTTTAAAACCGGAGGGCTGTTTTTTGGGCTCAGAGCGGTAATGTATTACATGTTGCCGTATCCGACGGCCGTGGGAGCAGGAGGACTCTTCGGCCTGATTGCATACTTTTGGGGTTCATCATCTCTACCGGAGATGCGATTATGAACTATTCATTCTTTCGCCACATCGACTCAATTTTCCGGAAACGACAGCCCATTCAGTTGACCTTTTTTCTGACCAGACGATGCAACGCAAACTGTTCGTTCTGTTTTTATCTCTCCCGGGAGGAAGTACGACGAAACGACGCACCGGAGCTGTCTTCGGCTGAAATAGAAAAAATGGCATCTTCGATCGGCAACCTGCTCTGGCTTGCCTTTTCAGGCGGGGAAATTTTTCTGCGCCGGGATCTGGTTGAGGTGGTCGGTATTTTTTACACCCAAAACAAACCGGCGATCATCCTCCTTCCTACAAACGGCCTGCTGCCGGAGGTCATTTACAGAAACACCGCTGCTCTCCTTGAGAACTGCCCCAAAAGTATTATAACGGTCAAGTTGTCGCTCGATGGATTGGAACCGATCCATGATGAACTGCGCGGCGTGCCCGGTGCTTTTCAAAAAACACTGACAACCTATACCCTTCTTGCCGGGCTTGTTGACAAATATGAAAACTTTGAACTTGGAATAAATACCGTCTTCTGCGCAGCCAATCAGGAACGGATGGAAGAGATCATTGACTTTGTCAATACCCTGGAGGCCGTCAAAACCCACACGGTTTCCCTGATCAGAGGTGATGTCCGCGACACAACTCTCAAGCAAATCGACCAGAAAAAATATCAGGAGACCATTGCCAGGCTGGAGGCCAACCTGAAATCAAAACAGGCGGCCAGGTATCGATTTCGAGGTGCACGAATAAAAGCGGCCCAGGATATTATCCAACGTCGCCTCATTCACCAGACCAAAATCGAGCAACAACAGGTTATCCCCTGCTCTGCCGGCCGCCTTACAGCAGTGGTGACCGAGAGTGGAGACGTATATCCCTGTGAATCATTTGCCCGATCCCTTGGAAATCTCAAAGAATTTGACTGCAATCTGCGAAAAATTTTACAATCAAAGAGAGCTGCGGAGGCGGTGGCGGCGATTCAAAGGAAGGAGTGTTACTGCACCCATGAGTGCTACATGATGATGA
>CAZPXI010000229.1:3417-4611 GCA_964590715.1 uncultured Desulfobulbus sp. | reverse complement strand
GTAAATGAACGGCGGCGGCGTTCCATTAGCCGACCATCCTGCCGGTACAGCTGTTCAAAGAAAAAGATACGTTCCAGCAGGGTCTCTATCCCGGTCCCCTCGCTGGCAACCGTGGCACAGATCCGTTTTTCCCGGTCCACGGGATCGGAGAAGACCGTGCCCATATCCAGCTGCAGTCTTCTTGCACCGGCCTGATCAGCCTTGTTGACTACCAGCAGGTCGGCGACCTCGAGGATACCGGCCTTCATGGCCTGGATATCATCACCAAACCCGGGTGCCAGCACCAGGGCGGTCAGGTCTGCCAGACGAACAATATCCATTTCCGACTGACCAATGCCCACGGTTTCCAGGATCACCACCCGGCAGCCCGAAGCAGCCATGATTCTCGCTGCCGCACCGGCAGAACCGCATAGCCCGCCCAGGCGGCCGCGGGTGGCCATGGAACGGATCACGACATCCGGATCCAGGGCATGCTGCATCATACGGATACGATCTCCGAGCAGGGCTCCGCCGGAAATAGGTGAGGATGGATCAATGGCGATAATACCGACCCGGATCTTTTGACGACGCAGGGCACCGACCAATTCGCCGGTCAGGGTCGACTTCCCTGCCCCGGGCGGCCCGGTCAACCCCAGAATCAAAACCTCCTCGATTCGCTGCCGGTCAAGTCCGGCCAGGAGGTGTTCCGCCCCGGGCAGCTGATCCTCAACCAGGGAAATCGCCCGGGCAACACCACGCGGTTCTCCATCATGCAACTGTTGCAGCAGATGTGGGATGTTCATCAATCCCGCAGGCCATGCTGCTGCGTGCAGGCCTCCGTAAAGGCGCTGATAATAGTCTCCACCGGCGTGCCCGGCGTAAAAATCTGCCGGATTCCCGCTTCCATCATGGCCGGAACATCCTCGGATGGAATGATACCGCCGCCGAGCACGGGAATATCGGAGGCTCCTGCCCGGGAAAGTGCTTCAACCACGGCAGGAAAAAGCCGCACATGGCCGCCGGACATGGAAGAGAGTCCAACTGCCGCCACGTCTTCATGGATGGCTGCGGCGGCAATTTCATCCGGCGTGCGGCGGATTCCGGTATAAATGACCTCAAAACCGGCATCCCGCAGGGCCCGGGCAATAAACTTTGCCCCACGATCATGGCCGTCCAGCCCGGGTTTTCCGATCAGTACTCTGTATTTTTCCATAG
>CAZPXI010000229.1:0-3317 GCA_964590715.1 uncultured Desulfobulbus sp. | reverse complement strand
GCCCCATCGTCGCGAACAAAACCGGTGACCAGGCATTCCGAACGAACCGGGCCGATCTGCTTGGGCGGGAAATTCACCACCCCGATCACCTGCTTGCCGATAAGCTCCTCTTTACCATAGAGATTGGTTATCTGAGCACTGGATTTCCTCTGTCCAATTTCGGGGCCAAAATCCACCACCAGCCGCCAGGCCGGTTTACGGGCCTCGGGAAAATCCAGAACCTCGACAATGGTACCCGTCCGCAGCTCCACCCGGGTAAATTCATCCCAGTTAATCAGGTCCATTTCAGTCATGCCTCAAAAAACGTATCTCATCACAGGGTTTTTAACTGTGCCTTTTTCCTCTGCATCAAACCTGTAAATGGTCGGGATATCCCTGATCGCTTATCAAAAAACCTCTCGACAAAAGACGCCGAGTTGTCCCAGCTCTTCGCAGACCTGGAGGCCGCAATCGCGCATGGTCTGAATTTTTGAGGCTGCCGTACCTGAAGAACCGCTGACAATGGCTCCGGCATGGCCCATCCGTCTGCCCGGCGGGGCCGTCAGACCGGCAATAAAACCAACCACCGGTATTTGCAGGTTGTCCCGGATAAACGCTGCTGCCTCTTCCTCAGCACTGCCGCCGATCTCGCCGACCATGACCAGACCGGTGGTCTCGTCATCCTCGGCAAAAGCCTGCAGACAGTCGATGAAATTGGTCCCCACCACCGGGTCGCCGCCGATACCGAGACAGGTCGACTGGCCGAGCCCCTGGGCTGTTAGCTGATGCACAACCTCATAGGTCAAGGTGCCGGAGCGGGAAATCACCCCGATAGGACCGGGCCTATGGATAGGACCGGGCATGATTCCGACCTTGGCCTTACCGGGCGAAATAATACCGGGACAGTTGGGTCCGATCAACCGGCAGGAACTCATCTGCAGTGCTGTTTTCACCCGCAGCATGTCATGGGCGGGAATCCCCTCAGTGATACAGACAATCAGCCCGATGCCGCCGTCAACCGCCTCAAGAATAGCATCTGCAGCAAAGGCGGGCGGAACGAAAATCATCGAAGTATTCGCTCCTGCCTCTGCCACTGCTTCATGGACCGTATTAAAAACCGGAATCCCGTCAACCTGTTGTCCGCCCTTGCCAGGAGTGACCCCAGCCACCACTCCGGTTCCATACTCGACGCACTGTCGGGTATGAAAAAGCCCTTCTTTACCGGTTATACCCTGGACCACAAGACGGGTGTTCGCATCAATCCAAATACTCATAGCCGCCTCGCAATTCGAGAAATCTTTTCCGCTGCATCCTGCAAGTCAACCGCGCTTATCAGCTCAAGACCGGAATCGGCAAGGATCCTCCGCCCCTCATCGGCGTTGGTTCCCTCCATCCGAATCACAACCGGCAGGTTCAGGTCGACCTTGGCGGCTGCCTCGACCACACCGTTTGCCAAAACGTCACAGCGAAGGATGCCGCCGAATATATTGATCAGGATGGCAGAAACCGAAGTGTCGGAAAGCAAAATACGAAACCCGTTTTCAATCATTTCCGCACTGGCCCCGCCACCGACGTCAAGGAAATTAGCCGGTGCTCCCCCGGCCTGCTTGATGATATCCATGGTCGCCATGGCCAGACCGGCTCCGTTGACCATGGTGCCTATATTGCCGTCAAGATGGATATAATTGAGATGATGTTTTTTGGCTTCGGTTTCCAGCGGGTCTTCTTCGGAGGGATCATACAGCTCAGCCAGATCCCGCTGCCGGAACAGAGCAGTAGAATCCACCTCGACCTTGGCATCAAGAATAATCAGGTCTTTATCCGGAGTAACAGCCAGGGGGTTAATTTCCGCCAGCAAAAAATCCCGATCCACCACCAGCCGGTACAGGGTCTGCAACAGGCCGGTGAATGATTTAAAAACAACCCCGGTCAACCCCAGGCCAAAGGCTGCCTGACGCAGATGAAAAGGCTGCAGGCCAAGCAAAGGGTTGACCCGGACCCGGACAATCTTTTCCGGTGTCTGCGCCGCGACCTCCTCAATATTCATCCCCCCTTCGGTGGAGGCGATGATCATGATGGAGGCCGAGGAACGGTCCGGCAGAATCGAAAGATACAATTCTTTTTCAATGACTTGCCCCTGCTCGACCAGAACTTTGGACACCACATGGCCCCGGCCACCGGTCTGGGCAGTCTGCAGTGACATACCCAGGATAGCCCCTGCAGCCTCCTCGGCCTCCCGGGAGTTTTCGACCAACCGGATCCCTCCGGCCTTGCCCCGGCCGCCGGCATGGACCTGGGCCTTGATTGCCGCAGGATAACCAAGCGCGTCAGCTGCGGCAACAGCCTCGGCTACCGTCTCGGTGACCTGACCACGGGGCACCGGCAGGCCGACTTCAGCAAAGAGCACCTTTGCCTGATATTCATGGAGTTTCATAGTATAAAGAAGGGGATACCATCGCTCCAAGCGATGTTATCCCTGGCTGCTATCAAGTAGACAGTATCCAATATCTTTGTAGTTCTCCTGCTGTTTATGAAAAACAAGAAAAGAACCTCTGCTGCCAAACATACCCCAAACTTTTTCTCTTGCCAGTTTAGTTTCCATTTTTCCCGACAGAGCGTTCAACGAGCTGTATTTCCATTGTTCAGGTGTACAACTCAAGCCATGGTGAACAGGGTTGTTATGGATATAAAAAATTAACCACAACAGGTGCTCTTCCTGTTGAATGAGAACACATTTTGGGTGCTCCTGAAAAAGGCTTCCTCGCCGGTTTTCCTGTGTATTAATTGCCTGGGCAAAACTGATTGCAAATCGACGCATCTGCTCCTTTATTTCCTGGTTATCGCCTTTCTTGACTCGCACCAGAAAATGAAAATGGTTCGGCATGAGGCAATACGCCCAGACTTCAAATAAGGATCCAAGATATTCATCCCATTTCTTCAGAAAGTAACCGTAATTTCTTTCCTGAAAAAAAAGTTTATCTACCTGGCTGTTGGCCCGATTGAAGACATGGTAAAATTCTCCTGTCACAAACGGAATATTGTGTTTCATGTTGAGAACCGTTTCAGGGATAACATCGCTTGGCATTATCTGATCGGAAGGTTTTTTTACATGCCGTCTCGTTGGTTCTTAAGAAAAGCTTTCCTTCATTCAGCGATGGTATCCCTTGTTCCTACTCCGGGTACCCCATTTTTTTCAAGTCTTCGGTGATCTCGTTGAGCGTCGTCGGATCATCAATGGTCGAAGGCATCCGGTATTCTTTGCCGGTGGCGATGGAACGCATGGTGCCGCGCAGGATCTTGCCGGACCGGGTCTTGGGCAGGCGGGAGACAACGGCCGT
>CAZPXI010000228.1:0-4618 GCA_964590715.1 uncultured Desulfobulbus sp. | reverse complement strand
GTCCAGGTGTTTTGTAGATATGTCCTGAACTCCTCCCTGTTCTGGTCCGAAGAGCTGGCCCGCTACATGCTGGTCTGGCTCAGTTTTTTCGGGGCCACCGTTGCTTACTACCGAAACCTCCATCCCGGAGTTGATGTTCTCACGTCCAGAATCTCGGCCGATAAGCAACGTCTTGCCCGTCTCCTTGTCCATATAACATCCATGGCCCTTGCCCTGGTCATGGTTCTCTCCGGGCTCCAGTTTGCCTGGTTTGTCCGTCTGCAGATTTCCCCGGCCCTGGCCATTCCTAAATGGATCATCATGGCTGTTATTCCGGCAAGCGGGCTCGTCCTCCTGTTCCACGGGTTGGTCTTTTTCCTGAAAACCCTGCAGCAGGTGCGCCGGTGACTGCTGAAATCCTGCTCATTGCATTACTGTTCTTTTTTGCAATCAACACCCCGATTGGTATCGCCATCGGGGCAAGCTCGGTCCTTGCCATCCTGCTCCAGGGGGATTTTCCCCTGATGATGGTGGCCCAGCGCCTGTTTTCTGGAACCGACTCCTTTCATCTGCTGGCGGTCCCCCTGTTCATGTTTGCCGGGGTACTCATGGAGGCGGGCGGTATCAGCCGCAGGATCATTGACTTTGCCAATGCCCTGGTGGGCTGGCTTCCGGGCGGGCTGGCAGCGGTAACCATTGTCTCGGCCATGTTTTTTGCCGGTATCTCCGGCTCCGCCGCCGCCGATGCCGCCGCCGTCGGGGCTATTTTGATTCCGGCCATGAAAAAATCCGGCTACGACTCGGATTTTGCCGCCGCCGTCCAGGCCTCGGGCGGCTCCATCGGGGTGATTATCCCGCCCTCCATTCCCATGATCATTTTTGGTTTTCTCACCGGTGCCTCCATCAGTCAATTGTTCGCCGCCGGGATCATTCCGGGGATTCTCATCGGATTGTCCCTGATTCTGGTTTCCACCCTGATCTCGCTTAAATACAAATATTCCGCCACCGCGCCCTTTTCCATGGCGGAAACCCGTCGAACCTTCAAACGAGCGCTTCCTGCAATGGGGGCTCCTGGTATTATCCTGGGCGGTATCCTGACCGGGGTTTTTACCGCCACCGAGTCTGCGGCCGTGGCCGTCATCTATGCCCTGCTTCTGGGCGTATTTGTGTACCGGAAGATAAAACCAGCGGATCTCTTTTCCCTGTTTCGGGAGGGGGCCGTGACATCCGCCATTGTCATGTTCATCATTGCCATGGCCTCAATCTTCAGCTGGATTGCAGCTATTGAAAATATTCCGGCCCAGCTGGCAGGCGGTCTGCTGACGCTTACCGATAATCCGGTCCTTCTGCTGCTGCTGATTAATCTGGTTCTGCTTGTTGCCGGAACCTTTATCGAGACCACGGCTTCGCTGATTCTGCTGGTGCCGATGATCACGGCCATGGTCCCGGCCTTGAATATCGATATGATCCAGCTCGGGGTCATCGTGGTCGCCAATCTGGCCATCGGCATGCTCACCCCGCCCATGGGCATCTGTCTTATTGTCTCCTGCTCCATTTCCGGGGACAGCCTGGGAGCGGTCAGCAGAAGGGTCCTTCCCTTTCTGGCCATCCTGCTTGTTGACCTGTTGATCATCACCTTTTATTCGCCGTTAACCATGTGGATGGCCGGGCTTGTGGCTGGATAACTCGTATTTTCAATGGTTCTACCTTTTTTAACAGGCTGAATATAATTAAATAAAATGAAAGACAGCGTGATGCATACCTTCAAAGACGAAAGCAGACCCTATGTCACTAAAGACGGCTCCGAGATCCGGGAGTTGATGCACCCGGATGTGCACGGCAACAGCAACCAGAGTCTGGCCGAGGCGATTATCCATCCCGGCTGTGAGACCGAACTCCATCTGCACCAGATAAGTGAGGAGCTCTATCATATCCTCTCCGGTTCAGGACAAATGACCCTCGGGGAGCGGGTATTTTCGGTGGCTGCAGGAGAGACGATCTGCATTGAACCCGGAGTGAGGCACAGGATAAAAAATACGGCAAATCAAGATCTTGTCGTTCTCTGCTGTTGCTCACCCCCCTATTCTCACGACGATACGAAATTGCTGTAAAATCATCCCTCCCGGCAGTTGTCAAACCGTACCTGATAAGGTATGATGTATTCCCATCGGAGCGTCAAATCAGGGCAGCGTCAGGCTGCCGTTTTCTTTTTTTCATTATTACAGGAAGGGGTGGCATGAAAACAGAGCCGACCAGAAAAACCAAGTTTATCTTTATAACCGGTGGGGTTCTTTCCTCTCTCGGCAAAGGCCTTGCCGCTGCCTCTATCGGCTCTCTGCTCGAGTGCCGGGGGATGACGGTTACGTTTCAGAAACTGGATCCCTATATCAATGTGGATCCGGGAACCATGAACCCTTTCCAGCACGGAGAGGTCTACGTCACCGACGACGGAGCTGAGACCGACCTGGATATGGGCCATTATGAACGCTACACCAATGCGGTCATGGCTCAGAAAAACAACTACACCTCCGGCCGTATCTACTATTCGGTCATCACCAAGGAGCGGCGGGGCGAGTATCTCGGCGGAACCGTGCAGATGATCCCGCACATTACCGATGAGATAAAACAGGCTGTCCTTCAGCTTGACGGCTCTGTGGACGTGGCGATCATAGAAATCGGCGGCACGGTCGGTGACATTGAGGGCTTACCCTTTATCGAGGCCATTCGTCAGCTGCGCGGTGATCTGGGCCGGGAATACTCCCTGTTTATCCACCTGACCCTGGTGCCGTATATCAAGACCGCCGGTGAGATCAAGACCAAGCCGACCCAGCATTCGGTCAAGGAATTGCTGGCATCCGGTATCCAGCCCGATATCCTCATGTGCCGCACCGAGGTGCCGCTGGACCAGTCGATCAAGAAGAAAATCGCCCTGTTCTGTAATGTTGAAGCGCAGTCGGTTATTACGGCCATTGATGTGGATTCTATCTACGAGGTGCCGCTCAAGCTCCATGAAGAGGGGGTGGACGATCGTATTCTTGAAAAACTGGGCATCTGGACCGGTGCGCCCAACATGGAACCATGGGAACAGCTGGTCCATAAAATCAAGAATCCCAAACATACGGTCACCATCGGCATTACCGGCAAGTATGTGGAACTGAAAGAGGCGTACAAGAGCCTGCATGAATCCCTGGTCCATGGCGGTATTGCCAACGATGCCAAGGTTGAACTGAAATATATTGCCGCTGATGATCTTGAGACCGGAGAAGCGGTCGATCTGCTCAAAGAATGCGATGGTATTCTGGTTCCGGGTGGCTTCGGCAGCCGTGGTATGGAAGGCAAGATTAAGGCCATTACCTATGCCCGGGAAAACAAGGTGCCTTTTTTCGGCATCTGCCTCGGCATGCAGTTGGCGGTTGTTGAATTTGCACGTAATATTGCCGGGATGGAAAAGGCCCATTCCACGGAACTTGACCCGATAACCCCGGAACCCGTCATCTACCTGATGAAGGAGTGGTTTGATTTCCGAACCGGCAAGACTGAAGTACGGGACGAAGAATCCGACATGGGCGGAACCCTGCGCCTTGGGGCTTATCCATGCAGGTTAATAAAAGATACCCTGGCGGCTGCCGCGTATAAACAGGAAGAAATCAGCGAACGTCATCGTCATCGGTATGAATTCAACAACATCTTCCGCAAGCAGCTGGAAGAGGCGGGCCTGGTGGTCAGCGGAACCTCCCCGGATGAAACCCTGGTGGAAATTGTCGAACTCCGGGATCATCCCTGGTTTCTCGGCTGTCAGTTCCATCCGGAATTCCAGTCAAAACCCATGAAGCCGCATCCGCTGTTCAGGGATTTTATCCAAGCCGCGCTGAAAAACAGCCGAAAATAAATATATGATACCTCCTGTAACTATCAACACTCCCGATCGCCCGTATCTGGTCGGCCCGGGCCAGCCGCTGCTCCTGCTGGCCGGTCCCTGTGTGCTGGAGTCCGGCGAACTGGCCTGGGATATTGCCCGGGAGATGAAGGAAATATGCAGTCGTCTCGGCATTTCCTATGTCTTCAAGGCTTCTTTTGATAAGGCCAACCGAACCTCGCTGAATTCCTTTCGCGGGCCCGGTCTTGAAAACGGCCTGCGTCAGCTGGGTCGTATTCGTGACGAGGTCGGAGTTCCGGTGGTCTCGGATATCCACGAAAGCACCCAGATGGAAATGGCCGCAGACATTCTTGATCTCATTCAGATCCCGGCTTTTCTCTGTCGTCAGACAGACCTGCTGGTTGCCGCGGCAAAATCGGGCAAGGCCATTAACCTGAAAAAAGGTCAGTTTGTCTCGCCCTGGGACATGATACATGCGGTAGAGAAAATACGCGATGCCGGTTGTGATCAGCTGCTCCTGACCGAACGGGGGGCAAGTTACGGTTACAATAACCTGGTGGTGGACATGCGTTCTCTGCCGGTCATGCGGGCTATGGATTGTCCGGTGGTTTTTGATGCCACCCATTCGGTCCAGCTTCCCGGCGGGGCAGGCGGCAGTTCCGGCGGTCAGAGGGAGTTTATAGCGCCTCTTGCCAGGGCGGCCATGGCAGCCGGTATAGACGGCCTGTTTATGGAGGTGCATCCGGAGCCGGACAAGGCCCT
>CAZPXI010000227.1:0-4639 GCA_964590715.1 uncultured Desulfobulbus sp. | reverse complement strand
CCAACCATCAGCGCATCCTTTTGCTGGTTTCAATCGGCGTTTTCATGTCCACCATGGATAGTTCCATGGTTAACGTGGCACTGCCCACCCTGATGCGGGTTTATGGGGCCTCTCTGGCCCTGACCGAATGGGTGGTTCTTATCTACCTGTTGACGATTACCACCACCCTGTTTTTCTGGGGATATTTTTCCAGAGGATTCGGCCAGGGAATTTTGTACAGCCGTGGTCTGCTGGTATTCTCTCTTGGTTCTCTGCTCTGTTCCATGGCGCCGACCATATTTCTGCTCATTTTCTTTCGTTGTATCCAGGCCGTCGGGGCTTCAATGATGATGGCCATGGGGCCGGCGCTGATCAAAAGCAGTTTTCCAGGCAATAAGCTGGGGGGAGGATTAGGGATGGTCGGCATTGCCACCTCGCTCGGGCTGATGACCGGACCGGTTGTCAGCGGCCTGCTGTTGCGCTGGTCGCACTGGCGACTGATTTTTCTGGTCACGGTTCCGGTCGGGCTGTTGGTTTTTTATGCCGGTCGACGCTTGCTGGAGCCAATCGGCTGCCTCGATGATGGAGTGGATGCTGTTGAAAACAACAGCTTTGATTTTCCTGGCGGTGTGCTCTATGTGGCCTCTGTCGTGCTGACTGTCCTGTTGCTTTCCCACGCCACCGTGACTTCCGGTCATCCGGACAGTTTTCTTCAGCCGGTGTACAGCGTGGTTGCGGTTCTGTTTACATGGGGCATGTTTATTCTCCATGAGCGGCGAACCAAAAAACCGTTGTTTCCGCTCTCACTTTTTAAACAACCTTTTTTCACCATGGCCATGCTCAGTGCCATGCTCTCTTTCACGGTTCTGTTTTTCGTGCTCCTGCTCATGCCCTTTTACCTGAGTTCGGTCAGGCAGTTGCCGCCGGATCAGGTTGGTTACTTTATGATGGCCGTCCCGCTTTGCGTTTTTTTTGTTGCGCCCATAGCGGGCAGGCTGCATGATGTAATTGGAGCAAGAATCATCGCCAGCTTCGGTCTGGCCTGCTGTCTGGTCAGTATTCTGATGCTGGGTCGGATTTCCGTCGGATCCTCGGGTTTTTTTATCGTAATTTGCCTTGCTCTGCTTGGCTTTGGACAGGCAATGTTCCTTGCCCCCAACTCTGCCGCCGCCTTGACCGGTGTCTCCCATGAACAGAGCGGTATTACTTCAAGCCTGCTCGCTACCAGCAGAAATATGGGGATGCTTCTGGGGACGGCGCTGGCAGGCTTTCTATTTGCCTATGTATACGCCGGTTTGACCGGGGGGATGGATATTAAGGATTTTACCTTTGAGCAGGCGCCGCAGTTTGTCCAGGCACTGCAACAGACCTTCAGGGGCTGCGCTCTGGTCGCTGCTGTGGCGGTTGCCGCATCCCTGCTACGGGGGAAACGGTAGGAGCCCGCCCAGCGGGCGAAAACTCATATCATGAGCCGCGCGATATCGCCCGCAGGTAAGCGAGCTGTCGAGACTCCGGGGCGGGCTCCTACGACGACAAATAGAATCAACTCATCATCGGCAGCTGGACAATAATCCGGGTGCCGCCGGATTCACGGCGTTGGATGTAGAGTGAACCGGCATGATCTTTAAGAATTCGTTTGACCAGGGTGAGCCCCATGCCGGTGCCGAACGTCTTGGTGGTAAAAAACGGGTCGGTGGCCCGGGCAAGGTTGGCATCGGCAATGCCTTTTCCGGTATCTGTGAGGATAACCCGGACCTCATTATCGGCCTGCTCAACGCTGATTGTGAGCTTGCCGCCGTCGGGCATGGCCTCGACGCTGTTGCGGATGAGGTGGACAAAGACCTGATGGATAAGTTTGCGGTCAAGGTTAAGCACCGGTTCCGGCTCCGGTAGCAGTAACTCATGGGTGATATTTTGTTTCTGCATGGCCGGGTAGTAGAGCATCAGGGATTTATCCAGCAGGCTGCCCAGAACAACCGGTTCCTTCTCCGGTTGAACCGTTTCGACAAAGCTGAAAAGATCCTCCAGGGTTGTCTCGATTTTGGCCACTTCATTTGTCATCATGTTCAGGAATTTCAACCAGTCCGGATCCTGTGTTTTCCTGGCCAGCAGCCGGGCGGTTCCGCCTATGGATGTAATTGGATTACGGATATTATGGGCCAGCTGGGCAGCCATGTGTCCGACGGCTGAATAGCGTTCAGCCTCAACCAGCAGATCCCTGTTCTGTTCGAGCTCGTGGGTGACGGCCTCCAGTTCCTGGATTTTATTTTCCATGGCCATGTAAAGGTGGCAGTGTTCAATGGCCAGACTGGCCTGGGAGGCAAAACTCTCCAGATCCCTGATCAGCGATTCGGTAATCGGTGCTTCGGTAACAAAATGATCGGCAATGATAACCCCCAGTGATCGGCTGGGTGAATAGAGCGGCACTATAACAAAACATTCTTCCTGAAGCAGGCCCAGCAATTCCGGTGCTACCGGCCACTGGCTTTGGCCGTTAATCACATTTATGGATTTTCGTTCTCCGGCGGCCCGAATGAGGATATGCTCTGTGTCTGAGGCTTCCACATACAAGGCCTGGGCAATGCGGTTGACTTCCGAGTCGTCACTGAACGAGTGAGCCTTGATGCTTGCAATAAGGTCTTTGAACTGCAGGTTGCGGGCCTGAATATCATGCCAGATCCGGCCGCCTTCGTCTTTCCGACCCGGACCTATGGCAAGTCGGCCGTGGAGGGCCTTTCCCTGATCGTCAAAAAGGGCCAGGAATGCGCGGTTGAACTGCAGCCCCTCCTCTGCGGTAATACCCACCAGGATAGCCTGCAGTATTTCATCAAGCTCGGTCATGCTCAGGTAGGCGGAATTCATCTGCATGGTCAGCTCGTGCAGGAGTTCGATCCGGAACCGGGCCTGTTCAATCTGTTTCTGGTAGCGACGGTTATTGATGGTCAGTCGTCTTTTTTCCAGGATTTTTCTGAGCGTGTTGAGAAATTCGGTAAACTGAACCGGCTTGGTCAGGTAATCGTCTGCTCCCTGGCGCAGACAGTCCAGGGCGGTCTGGAGATCGGTCACTGCGGTCAGCATGATAACGGCCCGATCCGGATCACCGGCCTTGAGCTCGGGCAGCAGTTCAATTCCGCTGGCATCGGGCAGGCCGATATCGAGCAGAATCAGGGCGATATCGTGTTCCGCGACAGTCTGCCGCAACTCGGCAGCTGAACCGGCAACAAGAGTGGGAAAGCCCTGATTTGTGAGAAATTCCTGCAGCAGAAGGACAATGTCGGGGTAGTCATCGACGATGAGAATCTTTTCGCTCTTCTCAAGCAGCGTATCGTCATCGGGAGCGGGTGGTGTCGGGGGATGTTGAGAATCGACCATCATTCTGTGGACTCATGAGTTGAAATGATTCTATGATCAACTGTTCTACCCTTGATAAAACAGTGTGTCAAGCGCTGTCGGACTAATCACAGATTGCCTGCCGTGGAGCGGCATGGTATGAGAGAGGGCATAAATTTGTAACTCTACGTCAGAATCCAGGTACGTCGCCTGCATTGATGAATGCGTTGTAAGGTCTACCGAGCCGAAGAGAAACCATGCCGAAACCAAAGGAACAACAGACAGGCGGAACCGTCAGTGATGAAGAACTGCTGGCGGTCATGGCCGATTTTCTGGAGATGGGACACGTCGAAAATATCGTGGCCATGTATAAACAGGAACCACGCTACTATGAATGGACGGGACGACTGCTGACCGATGAACGCTTTGTCGTCCGTCTGGGGGTCTCGGTTCTATTTGAATATCTTGTCGAGCAGCGGCCAAATGATGTCCGGCAGGCGATCCCTTCACTCATGGAGCAGTTGAAAAATACCGACTCCCTGGTCCGGGGCGAGGCGCTCAATGTTCTGGGCATTATCGGTGGCGAAGATGCCCTGGCTCTGGTCGAGAAAATGGTGAAAGACCCGGACAGTCAGGTTGTCGAAGTTGCCCGTGACATTCTTACGGAAGCGTACCCGCAGCGTACGATTCCATGAACACGATTTTTGGCCCTGAAGGTGTGCTTGCCCACCATTTAAACGATTATGAACCACGTCCGGGCCAGCAGGAAATGGCTGCGGCCGTCTCCGAGCTGCTGGCCAGGATTGATCCGGATGAGGATGGACAGGCAGGTTCGCTGGTGGTTGAGGCGGAAACCGGTCTGGGCAAGACCCTGGCCTATCTGATTCCGGCGGTGCTCAGCGGCAGGCGGGTAGTGGTGTCCACCAATACCAGAAACCTGCAGGATCAGATCCTTGGGCGGGAAATTCCCTTTATTAGGGAATATATTGAACCGGAGCTGAAGGCGCTTTGTGTCAAGGGACGGCAGAATTATCTCTGCCTTTATCGTTGGCATCAGCAGGTGTCCGGGGGGCAGGGAGAGCTTTTTGACGATTCGGCGGCAGCTAAAATCGGCAGCTGGATTGAGCAGACCCGTTTTGCCGACCGGGCCGAGCTTGACTGGCTGTCCGCCCATTCCCCGCTGTGGCAGAAGATCTGCTGTCAGTCGCATTTTTGCCTGGGCGGTGACTGCCCGGACGGTGCACATTGTTTTTTAAACCGATTGCGTCGGGAGGCTGCAAACAGTCGGTTATTGGTGGTGAATCATCATCTGTTGTTTTCCGATCTGGCC
>CAZPXI010000226.1:0-4654 GCA_964590715.1 uncultured Desulfobulbus sp. | reverse complement strand
TTTTCGGATAAAGATAACGGCACGGGGAATTCTCGCCGCCATTCAGAGCTCTATCTTTGATCTGCATTTTACCACCAAGGAAAAAGAGGAAGGAACCGGCCTGGGCCTCTTGGCATCAGCAGAAAACTGGTCAGGGTGTACGGTGGCGAGCTCCTTCTGGAAGAGAGCCATGAGGGGAAAGGGTCCACCTTTCTTGTAACCCTGCAAGGGGTAATCTCTGACTAGGTTATTGTCGGTACACTCGTCTCCCGTTCTTCTGGAAAAGAATGGCCTTAATCAAGATGAATGATGTCTCCCTCAGTGGGGAGCAGGACATCAGGGTGTTTTTCGAGCACCTGTCCGAAGTCTTGCTGTCGGTTTTGTCTGGTCTTGCGCTCAATATGGAGCAGGGCCAGTTGTTTGATTTTTGCCTCCTGCATCAGTTGCAGGCAGCCGGTGACTGAGCCGTGGTTTGGGATGGAGTCTTCCCAGGTAAAGGCTTCATGCAGGGCGAGGTCACAGCCGTGGGTAAGCTGGAAAACTTCGGTAGTGGGCCTGCCGTCGCCGCTGTAATACAGCCGGTGATGACCGTCATCAAGGAGCAGACCAAGGTTTGCCTGGGAATGGCTGGTTGGGGTGGTCTGGAACTTCAGCTGCTCCAGCTCCAGGGTGACACCTGGTTTCACCCTCTGAAACTGCAGGGGAAAGCTGAGTTTCTTTGCAAAGCCCGGATAGGCAAGTTCCAGAGCCGACATTGTTTTTTGCCGGAGCCTCTCCTGGCCGACAAGCTGCAGGGGGCGGGTTCTACCCATTTCCCAGAACCGCAGGAGCAGGAGCGGCAGGCCGAAGAAGTGATCACCATGGAAATGGGAGATCCAGACATAGTCCAGGCAATCGGGATCCTTGCATATACCGAAAAAACGGTGGGGAACCGAGAATCCGCAGTCGAGTAGAATTGTGTTGGTGCTGGTTGTTACCAGGGCTGAAGTGTTGCCGTGACGACTGTCACAGGCCTCACCAACACCGAGAAAGAGCACCTCCATACAGGTTATCCTCTTTTTTTGACCGGGATGTCGGCGGGTATGAATCCTGTGGTCTCGACAAGTCCGGCAAAGGCTCCGTTGCTGTACCAGGGAACCTGCTGGACAAGTCTGCGCCCGGATTTGCTTTCAGTGATATAGATGTTTGGCTGTTGTGTTGCCAACTGTTCCCGGATGATTGTATTGGCTGACTCCGGATGACAGTCAAACAGGCTGCTGCCGATGAGCTTTTCTCCGCCTTGTTTTCTGAACTGTTCTATGGATCGTCCGTTCATGGCAATGATGATCCCCTTGTGGTCACAGACGGTGACGGCCGCTGGATAGTCTTCGATCCAGTCAAATTCTTTTTTATTTTCCGTATCCATTTGCTCATGCCCATGGATTATTCAACATTTTATCCGGCAGTTGCGGGAAACGTACACGATGCTCCAGAGAGTCGGCGGTAAAGGGGAGAACCCTGAACAGCGCCTGTTCCAGTTCCCGACAGCGTTTAAAATTTTCCCGGATCAACCGGTGACGTTCCGGGTCGCCGTTGCCGTAATGATCGATAATATAGTCCAGCCGTTCATCCAGACTGACGACTTGATCGTGCCGGACCCGCTTGTCGGCATAGTAGACGATTTCCATGGCCGTAAACCGGCCGCTGTTATAGCGGTCGAGGTCATGATCTTTGAGGATAACATGCTGTTCTACAATTTCGGCAACTTCCGGATAGCCGTGTTTGCGACAGATGTCGCCGCCGGCTGCAGCATGGTCAGAGTTATCGTCCAGACAGGGGGTCTTGGCAATATCGTGCAGCAGAGCCCCGGCCAGAACGAGGGCTCGTTCCGGCCTGGACGAACCAGCAGGATCATCAAGGAGTTCAACGATCAGGGCGTCGGCAATTCGGGCGACCACCAGGGAGTGGTGGCGGATATTGTCCAGCATCCCGTACTCGTCCATGAGACGGATACAGGTCGCTGTGTCCGGGATAGCCAGTTGCTTATAGGCTCCAGCAACCGCTCTCCCGCCTGTCTGCAATTTTCTGGTTCTACGTTTATGGAAACCAAACATGATGGACTCATAAAAAGTAAAAAATACATTTTTCTTGATGCGAAATCACGAAGTTAAGGGCGTTCCACCGTCGGTTTTGTGGTTTTTTGAAGTTTTATTTCACTTGCTTATCTACGAAACCAACGAATATGGAGTCAACTCAGGACCGGCCGCTGAACTCGTGCACCGCTTCAACTACAATGCGTACCTGATCCGGCGGAGTCTGCGGAACAACTCCGTGGCCCAGGTTAAAGATGTGTCCCTTTGCCTCGGCTGCATCTTCAAGCAGCTGCTTGATGCGCTGCCGCAGATCTTCCTCGGGCAGGAACAGGGCAATGGGATCCAGGTTGCCTTGGACTGCATGGTCTCCGACCCGGGCGATGGCCTTCTTGATGTTTATGCGCCAGTCAAGGCCGAGAACATCGGCCCCGGAGGTCACCGTATGTTCAATCAGGGTGGAGCCGTTGTTGGCAAAGTAGATAATCGGCACATCGGTCACCTTGCGCAGGTCGTTGATGATCGACTGGACATAGGGCAGGGCAAAGCGGGCATAGTCCACCGGCGCCAGGATTCCGGCCCAGGAATCAAAGATCTGCAGTGTCTGGGCCCCGGCCTTTGCCTGGGCCTGCAGATAGAGACTGGTGCAGTCGGTGATCTTCTGCAACAGGTTGTGGTACAATTCCGGGGCCTGGAACATCATTTTTTTGGTCTCTAGAAAGACTTTGGAGCTCCCGCCCTCGATCAGGTAGGTTGCCAGGGTAAATGGTGCGCCGGAAAAACCGATCAGCGGTACTTTGAGTTCCGCCCGCAGCAGTTTGATGGTCTCCATGACAAAGGGCATGGTGCCCTCGGGATCGGGTATGACGAGCGCGTCCACGTCCTTCCGGCAGCGGATCGGGTTGGTAAAGACCGGGCCTCGCCCCTCGTGAAATTCCAGGTTCATGCCCATCGGTTCCATGGGGATCAGGATGTCGGAGAAGAGGATGGCTGCATCCATATCGAAAAAATCAATCGGTTGCAGGGTGACCTCGGTACAGCGGGCAGGATCCTTGCACAGGTCAAGAAAGGTTCCTTTTCCGCGTCCCCGGACCTCAAGATACTGGGGCAGGTAGCGTCCAGCCTGGCGCATGATCCAGACAGGGGTATAATCGGTTTGTTCACCACGGCAGGCTTTGAGGAATGTATCGTTCATATCAGGTATAAGGTTTCAGGTTTCAGGTTTCTGAACATTTAAATGCTTAAACGATTGATCGCTTAAACGTTTGAACACTCACTTTGGCTGGTAGCTGCAGAAGGGTTCCTGGCCCAGGTAATCACCGCTCATGGCGTAGGCCCGGGCCCGGCAGCCGCCGCAGACGTTGACATATTCACAGCGGCCGCAGTTGTCCTTGTAGCCTTTGAAGTCACGAAGCTCCAGGAAAAGTTTTGAGTTCTCCCAGATATCCTTGAACGACTGCTCACGAATATTACCGGCGCTTTTAGGGAAATAACTGCAGGGCAGTACATTGCCGTCCACATCGATCAGGCAGATCAGCTGGCCCGCCAGGCAGCCCTTGGAGCCGCCGGTAGAAAATTTCAGGGTGCGGCGCTTGAATTTTTCGCCCTTTTCCTTGGCACGCTGGAGAACAATCCGGTAATACTGGGGCGCACAGGTGGGCCGTACCAGCATGGCCGACTCTTCCTTTTCCATGTCGTAATGCCAGTTGAGGATGTCCTCGTATTCGGATTCCGGGATCAATTCCTCCATGATCTCCTTACCCCGGCCGGTGGGCACGATCATAAACAGGTACCAGGCCGTTGCCCCTAATCCTTTGACCAGTTCATATATTTTGGGCGCCTCCTCTTTATTTCTCTTGGTGAACGAGGAGTTGATGAGAAAGGGGATGCCGTTCTCGTTGAAGAGTTTGATAGCGTTTATGGTCCCGTCAAAAGCACCGGGCTGGTTGCGGAAATCATCGTGAACAGCGGCACTTGCTCCGTCGAGACTAAGCGAAACCATCTTGATGCCGGAATCCTTGATGTTTTCGCAGGTATCCTGGTTGACCAGGGTGCCGTTGGTGGCCATGCACATGCGCAGGCCGAGCCCGGTCCCATAGGCGGCGATATCAAAGATATCGTCACGCAACAGCGGTTCGCCGCCGGAAAGGACAATCACCGGGTCTCCATAACTGTGGATATCGTCAAGGACGCGTTTGGCCTCAGCAAGGGAGAAGTCCGGGTGCCCCTGGACGTCAAGCTCCGATGAGGAACGGCAGTGCACGCATTTGAGATTGCAGCGGCGGGTCGTTTCCCAGGCAATCCATTTTGGTTCAAACTCCATGGTGTTCTCCAGAAATAAAGGAAGCGCAGCCTGTATCAGGGGAAACGCTCAGTTTTCAGTTAAGATTTCTCGACTATATTCTTCTTGTCCTTCAGGGTCAACAGCTTTGTATTTCCACCATGATTTCTCCTTGTAAAGACGGCCTTGCTGTGCGATAATACTACAGAAGTACTGGAATGAGCAGTGGTCTGGCCACATCATTTTCCACGTTCTCTCGGCTACCTAAATTGAGGAGACTTTCTATGCAGGAAATTAAAACCGTATTGACCCCCATTGATTTTTC
>CAZPXI010000225.1:3541-4655 GCA_964590715.1 uncultured Desulfobulbus sp. | reverse complement strand
CGTGATACCCCGCCCTCATCCGGTCTTGACTACATGCAGCAGTTGGTGGCGGAGATGGAGAAGATCGGCTGCGGTCAGGTGGCGACCGTCAGCGGCAGGTACTGGGCCATGGACCGGGATAAGCGCTGGGACCGGGTGGAAAAGGCCTGGCAGGCACTGGTGGCCGGGCAGGGAATGACCGCAGCCGATCCGGTTCAGGCGGTGCAGGAGGCGTACGGTAGGCAGGAGACGGATGAGTTTATTGCCCCGACCGTGATCGTTGATGCGGGCGGTGCCGCTGCAGGAACAGTGAGTGACGGCGACGGGGTGATCTTTTTTAATTTTCGTGCCGACCGGGCTCGTGAACTCTGCCATGCCTTTGGTGATCGCGATTTCAAAGACTTTAACCCGGGCAATCGACCTGAGCTTCTCGAGTTGGTCACCATGACCGAATACGAGGCGGATTTTTCCTTTCCCATTGCCTTCCCGCCCCAGACCCTGACTCATATCCTGGGCGAAGAACTCAGCCGTCATAAGCTCCATCAGCTGCGGATTGCCGAGACTGAAAAATATGCTCATGTGACCTATTTTTTTAACGGCGGCGAGGAAAAACCTTTTCCGGGTGAGGAACGTATCTTGATTGAATCGCCCCGGGACGTGGCCACCTATGATCTTAAGCCGGAGATGAGTGCCGAGGCGGTAACCGATGCCCTGCTTGATGCCCTGCAGAAAAATGAGGAAGCCGGTACCCCCTTTGACGTGGTTATCCTCAACTTTGCCAACGGCGACATGGTCGGTCATACCGGTATTCTTGAGGCCGCAGTCCGTGCCTGTGCAACCGTGGACCGGTGCCTGGGCCGAATTTATCAATTCATGCAGGAACGGGAAGGCATTATGCTGATCACTGCTGATCACGGCAATGCCGAGGTTATGGTCAATCCGGAAACCGGTGAACCCTATACCGCCCACAGCCTGAACCCGGTACCGCTGGTTCTGGTGGCCGATCAGTTTAAGGGCTGCAGCCTGCAGAATGGCGGAGCGCTCAAGGACATTGCCCCGACCATGCTCTCCATCCTGGAGCTGCCCGTACCGGCGGAGATGGAAGGAAAGAATCTGCTCATTTGTTGATTTGAGT
>CAZPXI010000225.1:0-3441 GCA_964590715.1 uncultured Desulfobulbus sp. | reverse complement strand
CAAAACTCAGAACCCAGAACTCAAAACTCGTATTATTATGAAATACATAAGTACCCGGGGCGGGATCGAGCCCATTGGTTTTCAGGATGCCGTGATGATGGGCCTGGCCCGTGACGGCGGCCTGCTGCTGCCGGAGACCCTGCCTACGATTTCCAGGGAGACGCTCAACTCCTGGCGGAACCTGCCCTATCAGTACCTGGCCCTGGAAGTCCTCAGCCTGTTTGTTGATGATATACCAAAGCTTGATCTTGATGAGCTGGTGGAACGTTCCTATACGAGTTTTTCTCATCCGCAGATTACACCGGTGCGCAAGGTCGGTGACCTGTACATCATGGAACTGTTCCATGGCCCGACCCTGGCCTTTAAGGATGTTGCCCTGCAGCTGCTCGGTAACCTGTTTGAATATATTCTTAAAGGGAGCGGTAGCTTCATGAACATTGTCGGCGCCACCTCGGGTGATACCGGCAGTGCCGCCATTTACGGGGTTCGGGGCAAGAAGGGAATCAATATTTTTATTTTGCATCCCGATGGCCGGACCAGCCCGATTCAGGCCCTGCAGATGACTACGGTTGTCGATCCCAATGTTTTCAACATCGCGGTGCGCGGCACCTTTGACGACGCTCAGGCCATTGTCAAAGAGATCTTTGGTGATCTTGAATTTAAGGACACCTTCCATCTCGGGGCAATTAACTCCATCAACTGGGCCCGGGTTCTGGCCCAGGTGGTCTATTATGTGTATGGGTACTGCAAGCTGTTGAAGACCGGGACCGAGTCGGTCGATTTTTCCGTGCCCACCGGCAACTTCGGCGACATCTTTGCCGGTTATATTGCCAAACAGCTGCTGCCCGAGGGATGTATCAACCGTCTCATTCTTGCCACCAATGAAAATGATATCCTGACCCGCTTTGTTCATGAGGGCGATTATTCAACCGCAGGCTCTGTCACCCCGACCTCGAGCCCGTCCATGGATATTCAGATCGCCTCTAATTTTGAGCGGTATTTGTATTATCTGCGCGATAAAGACAGTGCTCTAGTGAAAGCGGATATGGAGGCGTTTGCTCAGACCGGCCGAATGGACCTGGCCGACATGAAGGATAGAGTGGCCGAGGATTTTATTTCCCGCAGCGTCAGCGAGGACGAGACCATTGCCACCATTGCCGAATTCTATAACGAGCATGACTACCTGATGGACCCCCATACCGCAGTCGGGGTCAAGGCAGCCCAGGAATTAGGTGACGGTGAGCGCCCGGTGATCTGCCTGTCCACCGCCCATCCGGCCAAGTTCGGGGATGCGGTGCAGAAGGCCATCGGCAGGGAGGTGGATCTGCCCCCGGCCCTGGCAAATCTGCAGGGCAAAGAGAGCCGGTGTGAGATCATGGATGCGGATGTCGACCAGATCAGAGAATATGTCCGTAACCACGCCCTGCGAGAAAAAGGATCGCTGTGACCCCGAAACCCGGAACCCGAAACCCGGACCCCGAAACCCGGAACCCGCAACCCGAAACCCGGAACCCGCAACCCGAAACCCGAAACCCGAAACCATACCGACAGCAAGTTGAAGAAGCGGTCAATTTTCTCCGGTCCCGGCTCCCGGCTCAGCCGGAGATTCTGATTCAACTGGGGACCGGTCTCGGCGGACTGGCCGAGTCCATGGAAGTGGCCTGCACCGTCCCGTACGGCGAAATTCCTCATTTCCCGCAATCGACCGTCACCAGTCATGCCGGAAATCTTATCTTTGGTCGGCTTGGCGGCAGGTCCGTTGCCCTGCTCCAGGGGCGCCTGCATTATTATGAGGGCTATTCAACCCGCGAGGTGGCCTTTCCGGTGCGGGTTCTGTCCCTGCTCGGTGTCCGGACCGCCGTCATTACCAATGCATCTGGCGGGTTAAATCCACAATATTCTCCCGGCACCATCATGATCCTGCAGGATCATCTGTACCTGCTGCCGGAAAATCCCCTGCGCGGCCCCAATGTCGATGAGTGGGGACCCCGTTTTCCCGATCTCTCCACCCCCTATGATAAAGTCTTGCAGGATCTGGCCCGAAAAGCCGCTGCAAAGTTGAAACTGGATGAGGTCACCGGCGGCACCTATGTCTGTATTCCCGGGCCCAGCCTGGAGACCCCGGCTGAAACCCGCTACCTGCGGATGATCGGCGGTGATGCAGTCGGTATGTCTTCGCTGCCTGAAATCCTGGTTGCCATCCACGGGGGCCTGCGGGTGCTCGGCCTGTCTGTTGTCGCCAATGTCAACAATCCGGACAACTTTGAGCCCATTCTGCTGGAAGATATTGTTGCTGCTGCAGAGCGTGCCGAACCCCGGCTGCAGCGGTTGCTTCAAGAACTCTTGCGCAAAATCTGATCATGGAAAAAAACAAGAAAATAGTAAGGGGCAAATACCTGCTGACCATGGATGAGGACAATTCCATCCTGGAAAACGGCGGCCTGATCATTGAGGGCGACCGGATTGTCGAGGTCGGCGATGGTGCGGAACTGAGTGCAAAATATCCCGATGCCGATGTCCTGGCCGAGGAACACGGCTTGATCATGCCCGGACTGGTCAACACCCATACCCATGCTGCCATGAGCTGTTTTCGCGGTCTGGCCGATGATCTGCCGCTCATGCAGTGGCTGCAGGAATATATCTTTCCCCGCGAGGCACAGCTCAGCGGCGAGATCGTCTATCACTCCACCCTGTTGTCCATCTGTGAGATGATCAAATCCGGCACCACCGGCTTTTGTGATATGTATCTGTTTGCCTCCGATGTAGCCAGGGCGGCGGCAGAATCCGGCATGCGGGCCTGGCTCGGTGAGGTACTGTATGACTTTCCATCCCCCAATTATGGAGACTTGGAAAACGGTTTCTCTTACATGGACAAGCTGTTTGCGGATTACGACAACCATGAACTGCTGACCATTACCGTCAATCCCCATGCGGTCTACACCTGTTCGCCGGAATTGCTGACCCGGCTTGGCCGGGTTGCCCGCGACAAAAACGCCATTTACCACATTCATCTGTCGGAAAACAGAGAGGAAGTGGAGACCTGCAGAGAACGCTATGGCTGCAGCCCGGTGCAGCATCTTGAACAGCTGGGACTGCTGAATGACCGGGTGCTGGCCGCCCACTGCGTCATGCTTGAAGACGACGAAATATTTCTGTTGGCTGATCGCGGCGTCAAGGTCACCCATTGCCCGGAATCCAACATGAAACTGGCCTCGGGCACCGCCCCGGTGGTGAAAATGCTTGAGGCCGGGGTCTGTGTGAGTATCGGTACCGACGGGGCCGCCTCCAACAATGATGTCGACATGTTTGGTGAGATGAACAGTGTTGCCAAGATCCACAAGGTGGCACGGATGGATCCGACCGCCATGGACGCTGCAACAACCCTGCAGGCGGCAACCATGGGCGGGGCCAGGGCCCTGGGAGCAGAATCGCTGATCGGCA
>CAZPXI010000224.1:2632-4689 GCA_964590715.1 uncultured Desulfobulbus sp. | reverse complement strand
ATGACAACGGCCGGGCTGATGTCGGCCATCATGAACAATGTCGCGGTGGCGGCGTTGATGTTGCCGGTGGTCATGGACATTGCCCATAGTACCGGCAGGGCGCCTTCCAGACTGTTGATGCCGCTGGCCTACGGGTGCCTGCTCGGCGGCCTGACGACCCAGATCGGTACCCCGCCCAATATCCTTGTCAGCGATGCCTTAACCGAAGCCGGACTTCAATCCTTTGGTTTTTTTGATTTCACCCCGGTAGGATTGATCGTGATGTTCACGGGAATTGCCTTCATGACCCTCATCGGTCGTCATCTTCTGCCCGAGCGTGATGTTGCCAAAGAGACAACGGGCGGTAAAGGAACGTATCAGCAGACCCAGTTCGGCCTGGAAGAGCGGCTGTTTTATATTCGTGTGCCCCGGAATTCGGTTTTACTCAATAAAACCCTGGCCCAGATTCGAATGGGATCAATCCTGGGCTGGAATGTAATCGGTATTACCCGTGATGGCCGGACCGTGCCCGCTCCGCAGCCCGATGAGATCTTAAAGCCCGGTGACCGGTTGACGGTGGAAGGGCGGGTTGATGCGATCAAGGAACTGCGGAACCGGCACCGGCTGATTGTGGAAGAGGATAACATTGATTTACTGTCCTATTATTCCGGGGACATCAAGATCGGCGAAGTTGCCCTGTCTGCTGATTCACAGTTTGCCGGCAGTACCCTTAATGTATTGGGCTTTCGGAATCGTTTCGGCTTGAACGTGCTTGCCGTTCGCAGAAAAGAAACGGTTCAGCGGACCGGTTTGCAGGATCAACCGCTGCAAAGTGGAGATTTCCTCCTGGTTGCCGGTCTGGTTGAATACCTGGAGGCCCTGCAGGAGATAGATGGTTTTGAGCAATTCCATTTTGTCGGCCAACAGGAGATTGTCGACATCTATCAGCTTCATGAACGGCTGATGGTCATGCGACTGCCGTCGAACTCAGGCCTGGTGGGGCAGACCCTGAAAGAAAGCAGGTTGGCTGATGCGCTCGGCAGCCGGGTGCTTGGTATACTGCGGGATAATAAGCCACTTATTCTGCCTGAACCCGGAGAAGTTTTACTGGCCGGAGACCGGCTGCTTGTTGAAGGGCAGGCCCCTGATCTGGATATGTTGTATGGGCTGGAAGATCTGGAGATTGAGCGTCGTTCCCAACCCGACATCCAGGAAATGCTTTCCGGAAATTTCGGTCTGGTGGAAGTCGTTCTTGCACCGCGGACAACCCTGGAAGGCAAGACCCTGCGCCAAATTAATTTTCGGGAAAAATTCGGTCTCAATGTCCTGGCCCTGTGGCGCCGGGGAGAGGCTTATCGGCTGGACCTGCGTGATATGGAACTGCGGTTCGGTGATGCGCTGCTCCTGTACGGGCACCGCAATAAACTCCAGCTGCTTGCCCGGGAGTCGGATTTTATCGTCTTGACCGAGATGGCCGATGACGAGTTGCGCCGGGACAAAATGAAGTATGCTCTGCTGGTCATGGCTGCCGTTCTGCTGCCCGTCATCATCGGCTGGGTACCGATTTATATTGCAGTGGTCGTCGGGGTCGCCGCGATGGTGCTGACCGGTTGTCTGACCATGGAAGAGGCCTACCGTCATATCGAATGGAAGGCGGTTTTTTTGATTGCCGGCATGCTGCCCCTGGGGACGGCCCTGGATCAAACCGGCGCAGCGAAGCTGATTGCCGAATGGGTGGTGACCCTTGTCGGCCCCTTTGGCCCGGGTGGTGTGATGTTCGGTATGGTGGCGTTGACTTTTCTCGCCACCTGTTTTGTGCCGACCGCCGCCCTGGTGGTACTGATGGCACCAATTGTGCTCAACACCTCAGCCGGTATGGGGCTCTCTCCCCAGGCCCTGATGATGGCCGTTGCCATGGCGGCCTCGGCCAGTTTCATGACCCCCATATCTCATCCGGCAAATATCCTGGTTATGGGGCCGGGTGGATACAGTTTTAAAGATTATTTTAAGGTCGGAGGGCTGCTGACCCTGGTGACCATGGGGGTTCTGATGCTGGTGATGCCGTTCTTCTGGCCTCT
>CAZPXI010000224.1:0-2532 GCA_964590715.1 uncultured Desulfobulbus sp. | reverse complement strand
CTTTCGGGGCGGCTTTTTCTTGGTCCGGTCCGGAACTATCAGAAGGGTCTTTTCCTCGGGTTTTATTTCCTTTATTTCGTCGCTCCGGATCTCTTTATTGGGCGCAGTTGCAAGCTCAGGGGTCCATGACTTCCATCCGGCTTCAGCTTTTTTCGCCAGCACAAAATGATCACCACTAGCGGCTGCCTCACCCATTTCCTCCCCTTCCGGGGTGGCCAGGGCAACCCCGCCCCTGACCAGGGCCTCCATGGATTCGGTACTGATAGTCATGCCGCTGAACACGCCGCCGCTGACCTCGATTCCGCTTGCATTCCAGAATTTTGTTCCCGTATGGATAAGATGTTGGTATTCGGGTTGGATGTTGGCGCCAAGCCAGACCTGCTGCCCGGTTGGTGAGAGCTCATAACCGGTGATCCGGCCCACCGGAACCTGACGGTAATAGATGGGGCTTCCGGGTTTAAGCGAGCCGCGGGATTTGCTTTCCAGAACAATGTTCAAACCGGCATAGGTCTCGTTTCTGCCGGGGGCCTGGGGAAGAACCGTGAATTCATGAGCAGGCTTTCCGGTTCCCGGGCGCAGGGTTATGTAGGAACCGCCCACCACCGTGTCCAGGTTCTGGATGCCGGACAGGCCGATTTGCGGACCGACGATATACAGAACCGAGTCTGTACGAAAGAGCTTTTCGGCCTCTTTCCGGACCACGGCCCGGGCCAGAACCTGGTCCAGGTTCTGGTCAAAATGGACACCCGTCACCCGGCCGATTTCAATGCCCTGGTAGCGGATCTTTGTGTGCTCATTTATGCCCTTTGCATTATGCAGGCGTAAGCTGAGCTTCATCCTGTCGGCATTGTCCGCCGTCGCCCTGTTCCTGTATAGGGTAAACATCCGTCTTTTTTTTAACGTTGTCGTTTTTTCAGGATTATAAAAGGCTATGCCGCCGTTGACGATGGCCTCCAGCGGCCCGGTTTCCACCGTGATTCCCTGCAGACTGGCTTCGGCTTTTATGCCCGACAGGTTGAAAAAACGGGTCGAGCCGGTGATCAGATGCCGAAATTTTTTAAAGATGAGCAGGTCAATGTTTATCAGGGTGCTTTTACGATCCAGTGTCAGTCCCATGACCTCGCCCACCTTTATGTTGTTGAACAGAACCGGAGAGCCGACACTGACATCAGCCGGATTGTTTGTCTGTACCTGCAGTGCAAGACCCTGAGGCTGGAGAGAGGGCTCATGTTGTACGGCTTCATGATATCCCTCGTAGATAGGAAAAACCGTGTCCGGTTTTGCCTTGGCAACCTGTTTTGCATTGCCGCCGGCCGGTGGATTGGTAAAGGTGATGCCGCCGGCAAGCATGGTGCGCATGGAGGAGAGATTGATCTTGAAGTGCGACAGGCTGCCTTTTACCTGGATCCCGCTGACATTCCAGAACACGGAATTTTCCTGAACCAGTGCATCGTAAGGCTGATAGACCAGGATGGTCGTCTGTACCCCCTGGCCGTCATCGGAGAGTTTGATGTCGGTGATCTCCCCGACGGCGATCTTGCGGTAGAGTACCGGCGCCCCGATATTTAAGGATCCGCTGTCTTCAGCCTGCAGAAGAAAATGCGTTCCCGGGCGCAGGGTGGGGATCGGCATGGGGCTTGGCTCGACCACAAAATGATCTCGGAAGGATCCGGTGCCCGGCTGGAAGGTGATGTATGGTCCGGAGAGCAGGGTCTCCAGATTTTTGATCCCTTCAATGGAAACCTGAGGACGGATGACCCAGAAGTGGGTGTTTTTCCTGAGAATAACTTCTGCCCTGGGATCGAGCAGGATAGTGGCGGTGACGGTATGAAAGGTATCGTCGTTGATGTCAAGACTTTTGACCACACCCGCCTTGAGGCCGCGGTAAAGTACCCTGGTTTTACCGGCAATAATGCCTTCGCCTGTGGCCAGCTGCAGGGTCATGGAAATTCCGTATTCAGCATCTTCAAAATCTTTGTACAAGTCATAGGTTTGCCCTGATTCCGCCGCCGGGCTGTCTGTCAGTTGATCGGGGGTGGCGCAGGTGATGCCGCCATAGATCAACGAGGCCAGCGATTCCATATTGACCGTCAGGCCGGACTGCAGGTCACCGGTAACGGACAGGCCGGATGCATTCCAGAATCTTGAACCCTTGCGAACCAGGTGACTGAACTCGGGTTTAATAAAAACCTTAAGCGTAATCATGCCATCCTTTTCCAGGGTGTAATTTTCAACCAGGCCGATTTGCAGGTTTTTACTGTAGACCCGGGATCCGCGCTGCAGGGAGTAGAGTGTCGGGGAGCGCAGGGTGATATGCAGGCCTGGAACACCCGTGTCGGCGGGAGGCGGGGTGGACAGACCGCTAAAAGAGCGACTCTCTTTTGTTGACTTACCTTTTCTTACAGCTATATACGACCCGCTGAGCAAAGTTTCCAGGCCGCTTATCCGACCGGCTGATATTTCCGGGCGTACGACCCAGAATTTTGTATCTTCAACCAGACCGCGGCGGGTTTTTTTAATCATTTCGACCTG
>CAZPXI010000223.1:2390-4718 GCA_964590715.1 uncultured Desulfobulbus sp. | reverse complement strand
AATAGCGCCAAATTTCCGCAGACCGCTGTCCAGGGTGCCGTCGGCTGTTTTCACCCGCACATTTCCCGGTAGAAAACGAAGGTTGGCAAACTTGGTTCCTGCCCCGAGATTGGCGTTTCCCCCTAAGATAGAGTCCCCGAGATAGGCAAAATGCCCGGCCTTGGCATCGTCAAGAAAGATGGAGTGTTTTACCTCGGTGGTATGACCGACAACGCAGCGTTTACCGACCAGGCAGTATCCGCGCAGATAGGCGCCCTGCCTGATTTCGCTCTGATCGCCGATAATTGCCGGCTCCTTGATCAATGCGCCCGACTCAATCAGCACGCCCTCACCGATAGAAATTCTTCTCCCCAGCAGTACAACACCGGCCATGATGACCGAGGCCCCCTGCAGCAGCTGACCGTTTCGCAGCACCTCAAGGCTCCCCTTGGTGGCATCACCGTAGTTTATTTCATATTCCCAGGCGCAGAACAGCTTGCCATGATACAAGACCAGCGGCGCTTCCAGCGGTACCCCTCTTATCAGAGACGCGTGTTCCAGCCTTCCCTCAATATTTTTCTCCACATAGGTTTTCAAGTTTCCCAGTGCCTCCCAAACGTACTCCGTTCCGGCAAATATTTGTTTATGGGAAAACTCACTCAGATCAAAAAAAGAAGCTGCATTCAGCATAAGGGCACCCCACCTGGATAGTGAGAAATAGTCTACGGTCATAAACCGTATATGATATGAATTGCATTGTTTGCAAAACACGAGTTGATTCTCTACGTTCAGGTATATTGAGCCTGCAAAATTTATTCAAGGAAAAACGGTAACTATTCGGGGTTAAGGGAATTTTAGAGCCCTAACCCGGATAGTTACAAAAATCGGCATTTCTATCCCCGGAATGGTTGTCCCTCCTTGACTTGTGGGCCTGTTGTGTTTACCTTCTTTCGACTGATATAATCCTGGGATGGACGCCCCAACCGGTCAGCGGCAGGGAAAGAAAAGCAAATCTTCTTGTATTGACCGGTTGCAGGTGGGATTGTATCTGACTGAAGTACAATTAATTCTGCAGCCTGCAGGCTGCCACGAGGAGAAAACTGTGGAATTTGACGACGCCTTATCCGCAAGCATGGATGATTTTGCCGAAAACACCCAGGACATGGAGATCCCGGAATCTCTGCCCATGATGGCTGTCCGTGATGTGGTGGTTTTTAATTATATGATTATCCCGCTTTTTGTCGGCCGCCCCGGCTCCATTGAAGCGGTCAATGACGCCATGAACAGCGACAAGCTGTTGATGCTGGTCACCCAGAAAGATGCGACCAAGGATGATCCGGAGCCTGAAGATATTTACGAAACCGGCATGGTCTCCATGATCATGCGAACGCTCAAGCTCCCGGACGGACGGCTTAAAGTCCTGGTCCAGGCCCTGTCCAAGGCAAAGATTCGCGAATTTGAACAGACCAGCCCCCATTACCGGGTCGCCATTGATCTGGTTCCCGAACAGGAGGCCGAAGAGGTTACGGTTGAGATTGAGGCCTTGATGCGCACGGTTCGCGAGCAGACTGAAAAAATCATGTCGCTGCGCGGTATCCTGTCCGCCGACCTGATGATGATCATCAACAATATCGAAGAACCCGGGCGCCTGGCCGATCTGGTCGGCTCCAACCTCCGCCTCAAGATTGCAGAGGCCCAGCAGATCCTTGAAACCGTGGATCCGGTAGAACGGCTGACCCTGGTGGCGGATCTCCTCAACAAAGAGTTGGAGGTTTCAACGGTTCAGGCCAAGATTCAATCCGATGCCAAGGAAGAGATGTCCCGTTCCCAGCGGGAGTATTTTCTCCGGGAACAGATGCAGGCCTTAAAACGCGAACTCGGCGACGAAGATGCCTATTCCCAGGAGATAGAAGACCTGCACAAGGCCCTGAAAAAGAAAAAGATGCCCAAGTATGCGAAAAAGGAGGCAAAAAAACAGCTTAAACGGCTGGAAATGATGCATCCGGACGCATCCGAGGCAACCATTGTCCGCACCTACCTGGACTGGTTTCTGGATCTTCCCTGGAAAAAATCTTCCAAAGACAAGCTGGACCTGAAAGTCGCGGCCAAGGTACTCGATGAAGACCATTACGGCCTGGACAAGATAAAAGAGCGTATCCTGGAATACCTTGCCGTCCGCAAACTCAACAAGAACACCAAGGGCCCGATCATCTGCTTTGTCGGCCCTCCTGGCGTGGGCAAGACCTCGCTTGGTCAGGCCATTGCCAAGGCCATGGGCCGCAAGTTCTACCGCTTATCGCTGGGCGGCATGCGTGACGAGGCCGAGATCCGCGGTCACCGCCGTACCTA
>CAZPXI010000223.1:0-2290 GCA_964590715.1 uncultured Desulfobulbus sp. | reverse complement strand
TATCGCTGGGCGGCATGCGTGACGAGGCCGAGATCCGCGGTCACCGCCGTACCTACATCGGCGCCCTGCCCGGCCGCATCCTCCAGGGGTTGAAAAACGTCAAAACCAATAACCCGGTGTTCATGATGGACGAGATCGACAAGATCGGCGACGATTACCGTGGCGATCCCTCATCCGCCCTGCTTGAGGTCCTTGATCCTGAGCAGAACGACACCTTTTCCGATCACTACATGAACCTGCCCTTTGACCTGTCCAAGGTCATGTTCATCACCACCGCCAACCGGTACGATACCATTCCCGGGCCGCTCCTTGACCGGATGGAGGTCATCCAGCTTTCAGGTTACACCCTGGAAGAAAAAATGGTCATTGCCCGCAAGTACCTGCTGCCGAGACAGATCAAGGAAAACGGGCTCCGGCCGAGCCAGATCAAGTTAAACGACGAAACCCTGAAGTTGATCATCAGCCATTACACCCATGAGGCCGGGGTTCGTAATCTGGAACGGGAGCTGGGCAAAATCTGTCGCAAGCTTGCCCGCAAGATTGCCGAAGGCGGCAGGGGGCCCTACACCATCTCCAAAAACACCATCTCCAAATACCTCGGTCCCCTGCGCTTCCTGCCGGAAACCGAGCTCGATACCGTTTCCCAGCCAGGCCTGGTTATTGGCCTGGCCTGGACCGAAGTCGGCGGAGAACTACTGCACATTGAGACCACGATCCTGCCCGGCAAGGGCAAGTTGATCCTCACCGGCCAGTTGGGCGATGTCATGAAGGAATCAGCCCAGGCCGCGCTCAGCTATTGCCGCAGCCGAAATGAGATGCTCGGAGTAGATGCCAATTATTTCGAGACCATTGATATCCATATTCATGTCCCGGCCGGAGCCATTCCCAAGGATGGGCCGTCAGCCGGTATCACCATGACCACGGCGCTCTATTCAGCGATCCTCGGCAAACCGCTCCAGAAAGGTCTTGCCATGACCGGTGAGGTCACCCTGCGCGGCCGGGTTCTGCCCATCGGCGGCCTGAAAGAAAAAGCGCTGGCCGCCCTGCGAGCCGGCATCACCCGGATCATCATTCCCGATGAGAATGAAAAAGATCTGGTGGATATCCCCGAAGAGCTGCGTAAGAAGATCACCTTCCTGCCGGTCAAGTCCATGGACGAGGTGATTAAAATCGCCCTGGGTGATATCAAGAAAAACGGCAACAATAAAAAAGCCGCCCGCAAGGGAAAAAAGAAAAAAAGTTGAGCTGCAAACAGTCCCTGAAATGCGATCACTGTTACTGTTGGCTGCAGCTACAGCCCTGCTTATTGTACTGACCGGCTGGATCTGGCTAGGCCTGTATGTAAACGCGCCGGCTCCTGGTTCCGGTATGGCCACGGTGTTTATCCCAAAAGGGGCGGGCCTGCGCCGGATTAAAACCATCCTTGGCCGGGAAGGGGTGATTAAAGACGACCTGCGTTTTCTAATCCTGGCCCGGCTGACCGATTCCGGCCATCGGCTGCGAGCCGGAGAATTTGCCATTGCCCGCAACCTGCACCCGGTCGAAGTCCTGAAAATTCTTGAACAGGGCGAGGTTGTCCAGCATCCGTTGACCATTCCCGAGGGATTAACCACCCGGCAGACAGCCGCCGTCTATGCCCAATCCGGCTGGGTCGACCAGCAACAGTTCCTTGCTCTCTGCAAAGACCCGGCATTTATTCACGGCCTGGGAATACAGCAGGAACAACTTGAAGGCTATCTCTTTCCCGACACCTATCTCCTGGTCCGCGGTAAAACCGACAGCCGAACCATCATCACCACCATGGTAAACCGTTTCCTTGCCGTCTGGCGCGAGGTCTCCGCTGGTCAGAGTACGACCATGAGCAGGCATGAGATCGTTACCCTGGCCTCAATTATTGAAAAAGAGACGGCAGACCCCAAAGAGCGGCCGCTCATCGCCGGGGTCTTTCTCAACCGGCTGGAAAAATCCATGCGCCTGCAATCCGATCCCACGGTCATCTACGGCTTGAATGATTTCAGCGGCAACCTGACCCGAAAGGATCTCAAACAGGAAACGCCCTACAACACCTACGTCATCAAAGGTCTCCCACCCGGCCCCATCTGCAATCCAGGACGGGCAGCACTTGAAGCGGTCTTCCACCCGGAACAGTCGGACGCGCTCTATTTTGTCTCAAAAAACGACGGCACCCATGTCTTTTCCAAATCCTTGAACGAACATAACCGAGCCGTACGCAAATATCAGAAATAGACGAAATATCGTTCTCTTTACGGCTATTGCTCAAAAAGATCTA
>CAZPXI010000222.1:0-4742 GCA_964590715.1 uncultured Desulfobulbus sp. | reverse complement strand
CTTTATATTCGCTTTACGGCTGGTGAAGGTTTCATGCCATACTCGTGCACAGTCGCCACATACGTTTCCATGTTTTCCTTGCGGACATCCGGCCAGATATCGCATCCCGGCCACACGGAATCAACCCCGTCGTCAATGCATTTCTTAATTACATTGGCGACCTCCAAGCTGTCTTCAAGGGTGGTCAGGGTGCCGTACGGATCAAAATTCCCCAGGATCAGGGCGTCGTTGCCGATTTTTCCTCTGGTTTCGACGACATCGTTTTTCTGGTCTACGCTCAATGCGTCTGCTCCGCATTCATGCATCATCTCGATAATCATGTCGGTGGAACCGCAGATGTGATTGACCGAAGGGATGGAGATGGCATCAAAGACCCGGGTGAGATTGGGCTGGATCAGAGTCTTCCACATACGGGGCGAGAGCAGATCCGTCCCTGAGCCCATTTCCCGCACGCAAATGAAATCAACCCCCAGCCCTTCATAGTGCTTGCACATATCAATGGTGATCTCGGTCATCTGGTTGAGGAAAGCGTCGATCTGGTCCTTTTTCTTTTTCAGACCCTTGAGGAGCACATCAAGTTCCATGATCTGTCCGGCCTGGGTAAAGGGGCCGAGAACCCAGGCACCAATGGCCAGATCCGGCGCTTCTTTCTTAAGGATGGCAAAGGCGTTGTCGATGACCGGCATTCTGCCTTTGCTCATGAAATCCGCGGGAATGTCAATTGCATCAAGATCCTTCCATTTGTTGGGGACGGTCGGGTAGATGATGCCGTCGGCTCCGTCATAGAGTGAGACGCCGCGTCCCATGGCTTCAGCAACTGCGGCCATATCAAAGGGCACGACCAGGCCGTCAAGATTCCACATCCTGGCTGAGGTGAGTGCCGCTCCGGCCATGAGCTCGGCGTCATTATGAATTTTTGCAAATTGGGTGCCCATTTTTTCAATGGCCTGCACCGTGACGGTTCCCTGACCACTGAAGCAGGGCATTCTGTCAACCGCCTCCTTTTTAAACATTTTCAGTACACGTTCTTTTCCAGTGAGCTCTGTCATAATCTCTCCAATCCTTTTTATTTATTGCATAAAAATCAAGTTTCCTTCTTTCCGTTTAGGGAAACTTTGAATTATTTCTGTTGTTCAAGAATGGCTTTTATCGCCTTTTCCAGTTCATTGGGATGAGGGACGGATGTAAAGGCGACCTCGCCGTTAATCAGTATGGTCGGGACGGTCAGCATGCTCCCGGCTCGTTCGCACAACTTAAGAAACCGTTGTGCATTCTCTCTATCGCCCTGCCTGATCACCGTCTGGATGTCGACTTTATCACCAAAAATATCCACGATCATATCAACGGTGTTAATTGCGTAATCGTAGAGAACGCAATGGACCCGTTCACAGATTATTTCTATGAGTACAGGTGCTTTCCCACCTGCCATCCGTGGCTCAATGGGATCGTACAATGCATCATCGACCTCTGATGTTTCACAGGCCGTGGCCGTTGGGCTACCATCACTTTTTTGACGATCTTGCTCTGACATTGTGCCACTCCTCCAGGAAAAACTCCTGAGCTGCTCAGTTGCCGGCGGATGCCTTGAGATTCTCCACAAAATCCGGGAACAATTTAAACAGTGGGTGATTCGGATCCTTGGGCAGACGTCCTGTTTCACTGAAAACAGCCGTTGCCTGGAAGGCATTAGCCATGGCAATCGCCGGCATGATGCGCTCGGCGCCAGCCATGGGGCCGGAAAAAATCATGTCATGGTACAGGCAGGCGGATAACGATTCCAGGGCTGCATCGGCTGCCGCCCATCCCTTGAAGCCCCATTTTTCACGGGCCTCTTTCCACATGTACGAGCCGTTACTTGGCGCGCTGCCGGTTGGGAAGCCCCACTTTTCCTTGATCATCCTGTTGGCTATGCTGCATAGGGCCGTGGCCGGACCGTTCATGACCGAGGTGTCGACAAAAATACTCTCAAATTCAGCCCCGACTTTTTCAATGGCATCAAGCAGTTTTTGCGTACCTGCTATTCGGCCCGACGGCATCTGGTCTTCCTGGTCAAAGGCGACCAGCAGGACGTGTTTGACCCCGATATCGGCTATTTCTTTAATTTCAGTTTCAAGATCCTGCTCCCAGACGGTCAGGCTGTTGTAGAACATTCGGTCGAGCAACCCTTTTTCAGCACAGTAGGCCGCGCCTTCAAGTTTTGGTTTCATTATCCAGGCATCAACGCAGAAAGGCATGTCGCTTACAGAGGTGACAAAGTCGATATAAGTCTTGAATTCGTCTCCGCTGTTGGCAACAATATCAGCCATTCCCGGAACACCGGTCTCCTTCCACAACCTGTCCTGGGTCTGCAGAAGATCAGTTGCCTTTTTTTCGTCAAAACCCTGCTTGCGTTTGCCGTCAAAAACCCGGTCGCCTTTCTGGAATATTGAAGAGCAGGTTACAGTTGGATAGTCTCCCGGCTGTCCACCGAACTTCACCCCTCCTATTTCACAAACCTTTTGTTCGTTTTCTACCTGGAACATCTCATCCCCTCCTGTTCTTTTTTTTCGATCATTGGTACAGTCTGAAGACGATCACAAAAAGTCTGAAGACGGTCACAAAAAGTCTGAAGACGGTCGGAAAACGACAGACAGTACACATTGATCAACTTCGGCCTTATTTTTATCAGGATCCACAGTTGTGTAAATCGTCCAAAAGATGATTTTTGGCTAAAAATCGGCTTGACTGTTGGTCTTGACGATCCCATCTTTATCTGTAACCAGAGGACGGAAGCCGGAACAGGGTGAACAATGCAGAGGATCATCAATACCGAAAAAGTGCCGATCAAGCTCTGGCTGAAAGACATCGACCAAGGGGCCATGGAGCAGGCACGAAATATTGCCAATCTGCCCTTTGTCCATAACCATATCGCCATCATGCCGGATGCCCACCTGGGCTACGGCATGCCCATCGGCGGAGTTATGGCGACTGAAGATGTGGTGATTCCCAATGCGGTAGGGGTTGATATCGGCTGCGGGATGTGCGCCCAGCAGACCTCACTGCACTCGCTGGAATCGGATAAGCTGAAAGCCCTTTTAGCACGGATCAGAAAGACCGTCCCGCTGGGGTTCAAACACCAGAAAAAAGCACAGGATCAACGATTGATGCCCAAACCCGGGGCAGGTGTTCCCATAAGTGATCTACAGATTGTCTCTCGGGAGTATAAAAATGCTTTGACCCAGCTTGGCACCCTGGGCGGGGGCAATCATTTTATTGAGATCCAGAAAGGCAGCGACGGTCATGTCTGGATCATGATCCATTCCGGCAGCCGTAACCTGGGTTATACGGTGGCCAGGTTTTACAACAAACTTGCCGCTAAGATGGGTTCTCGATTTTCTTCAAAAATTCCAAAAAAATGGCAGCTCGACTTTCTGCCGCTGGACAGTAAAGAGGGGAGCGCGTACCTGCGGGAGATGGCGTTCTGTGTTGATTTTGCCTATGCCAATCGAAAACTGATGATGGAGCGGGTTAAAGAGGCCCTGCTGATGGTGGCCGGCCCGGTTCAGTTTGGTGAGTTTATCAATATCGCCCATAATTACGCTGCCCTTGAAACCCATTTCCATAAGAAGTTGCTGGTTCACCGCAAGGGTGCCACCAGCGCAAAAGAGGGTGAAATCGGCATAATTCCGGGCTCCCAGGGAACGCCGAGTTATCTGGTCAGAGGTAAGGGCAATATCGAGAGTTTTTCCTCCTGTTCCCATGGGGCTGGGAGAAAGATGGGGCGTAAACAGGCCCAGCGCAGTCTGGATCTCCATCAGGAACAGAAGAAACTCGAAGATCAGGGCATACTGCACGCCGTCCGCGGCCGGCGTGATCTTGATGAGGCCGCCGGGGCCTATAAAGATATTGATCAGGTTATTGAAAACCAGCTGGACCTGGTGGAGGTGATGGTTACTCTCAAACCCCTGGCCGTGGTCAAAGGGTAACCGACCTCTAAGACACCGGGTATTTACACGGTTATTCCTGTCCCCATAGAAAAGAAAAAAACAGTGTGGAGAAATTCCATGAAAGCACTCATTGTCAGTGGCGATCTGTTTGAAGATACCGAACTGCTGGTGCCCTGGTATCGGCTTATTGAAGAAGAACGTGAGGTCGATATTGCCTCTATCACAGCCGGAACCATCACCGGCAAACATGGGTACACGGTCCCGGTCCGGTTCTCCCTGGATGAGATCGACCCTGCTGCCTATGATCTGCTTGTCCTGCCCGGCGGCAAGGCTCCGGCAAATTTAAGGAAAAATGAGCCGTTGCTTTCCATTGTTCGTCATTTTTTTTCGAAGAATAAACCTGTCGCAGCCATCTGTCATGGGCCGCAGATTCTTGTCTCAGCCGGTGTGCTCAACGGCAGAAAGGCTACCTGCTACAAAAGCGTTGCCGACGAGGTAAAGAGTGCTGGAGCCGACTACCGGGATGAAGAGGTCGTCGTGGACGGAAACCTGATTACGTCAAGGATTCCTTCGGACCTTCCCGCCTTCTGCCGGGAGATTATGCGCAGGTGCAGTAAAATGAACTGATCGGAGGTTTTCTAAGGGGATCGCAGCCATGGCACTGGATAGAAAAAAGCTTGCCGTCATTCATATTGTCAAACGGGAACTGGGCCTGACCGATGATGAGTACCGGGATATCCTGCAGCGTGAGACCGGCGTCCGGTCGGCAAAGGATATTGACGAGAAAGGGTTCAGACGCCTGATGCGCTCCTTTGC
>CAZPXI010000221.1:0-4751 GCA_964590715.1 uncultured Desulfobulbus sp. | reverse complement strand
TTAAAATCACCTCTTTAAATATAGTTGACAAGCGTAGTTGTAAAGAGGCGAGAGACGCAGCACTGCATCTCAAAAAAAACACCTTTCTGTGACCCAGGTTGCAGAATCGCTATCCGGGACCATGTATGGTCAGGATAATTTCATATACTGTCCCCGGAACTCCCAGTTTGGATATTGCTTTTTCAGTTGTTTTCTGACAAGGAGCTTGATATTCTTGTAATGCATAAAAGCCTTTGTTTTGATTGAATTTTCTTTGGTGAGAGTTTTCAACCATTATAGAGGCTTTTATGCTTTATGTCATTGTTTTTTCTGAATGTTTATTGATTCTTTTCAACACCTTTCTGTTCTCTCCTGAAAAGCCTCGGCAAAGATTGTTTTTGCCGAGGCTGAGCACAAGCTCCATCACTTCTGCCTGATCCGGCAACCCCATCCCAAAAAGATATTTTCTATATAGACTAGCCGGGCTTGTCCAACAAACGGTTCAGATCGTGGTTCGTGCCTCACACAATCTAACCTTATTCGTTCTGTTCTCTCTAGCAGTTAGTGAGTTAGAAGCACTTTACTACGCCATCTATTGCTTCCAATGCCTGTTCTCGATATTCGTTTTTTACTTGAACCCTTTTCCCTGCCAGTTTTAGTTTGCCAACTGGCATATTTGAAAAAAGGCAACCACGAGCAAATGCAACAACGCCAGTTGTTCCAAAATCACGAACATCTTTTGTCCCTTTCTTTGGGGTTTTGAAGCTAAAATATTGAGGGTATTGTTTGATAAGTTCCTTTAAGTCCGCATCAATCCCAACAAGAACAGCATTGTAGGCTGAGGATGTACCCATATATTGTGTGAGACGGTTTTTAATAATTTTATGTATTTTAGGGAGAGGTCTTCCTGCATCATTAAGTTTTTTAGCGAAAGTATAATTTTCATAAACCTCAGAAGGCAGTTTAAGACCGTATATAAGAGAAAATGCGTTTTGAATTGCTCTTCGAGATGAGTCATCGGCCATAACCGGAAGGATGACCTTGTTTGACGTAGCTAGGGCAATTTGCGTATACATAGAAAAGCTAGGATTTGTATCGATAAATATGTAATCATAACTGAGTTCTGCGATCAGATCTCGTAACCAATCAATAACACCAAGCCATGCGTTAACACCTGGAATATCTGCATTCGCAAGTGTATTCATTGCGATTGCTTGCAGCTCAAGAAGTGGATCACCACATACTAAATCAATGTTTTCCGGGATAGAGCTATTGTATTGAGATGGGGTAGCTACATAGTCTAATGCCGTAAAACTTGGTGGAGCATAAGGAGCACGTAAACGTGAGTCAAAATAACCACCGATGCTACACCTTGGGATTTTACCCTGATTCAATAATAAATTATTGCTCCCCTTTCCCTCCTGTCCGCCTAATAGTATTTCTGAGAGATTGGCTTGAGGACATAAGTCAATAAGCAGAATTCTTTTTTTGGGATTCAGTTCAGCAAATCTACAAGCGGATTGAAATATTAAGCTTGTTTTTCCTGTACCACCTTTGTTGTTCCAAATTGAATAAATTTTCATATGCAGACCTCCTTTGTCTTTCAAGGACTATATCATGTCCTTAATAGACATGCAAGTGTTTTGTTTGGACACGCTTCTATTGTTAAACAGAACGTTTGAGATAACCGGCTTGCCAACCAGTTGGCTACCAATTTAAAACGGTTAAAATTGTTGAAACTGACTCAAGAGAACGCGCGTGCTCGCAAGTCGGGTTGATTGATTTGTTATGTGATTTCTAGCACTTAAGTTGCTTTTGGTCAAGATTGCATGGAAATGATCGCACTTCAAAGTTGAAGATAGGCTATTTTTTTTATGAATTAAGAGAGATGCTTTTTCAAGTAGTATCGTTTCTTAAAATCAACTGGAAAATCAGGAAGCTCCGCATAAAGTTTATAGCCTTGTTTTATGTAAAAAAGTTTTGATTCTGGTGTAGATGCTTCTAACATTGAATACTTGCACCCTTTTGCTATTGCTTCATTTTGTGCTTTTTCAACTAACAATTGTCCAATCCCAGATCTTCGTTTGTTTTCTGCTACCCAAAGCATTGTTATATGAAGCCAATTCCCTGGCATGCGTGCATATAAACCACCAATCAAAATATTTTCATTGTGAATCGACAATGTAATGCTTTCAATTGACATTTTTTCGGGGGACAAAATATTATGGTTCGATCTTATCTCTTTTTCTAGCTGATTAAGGAGATCAGAAGGGGGATTTTCAGTGATTTTTATATCTGGCACCATTTTTAAAATTCCAGGGTTAATTTGCAGTGTCTTATCTTTTGCTTAAAGTGTCGCACTTCAAAGTTGAAGCTAAGTGTAAATTTATCTAGGAAAGGCGCCATTGTTTATGTCAATGCACGTTCCATTTATGTATTCTGGACATTCTGTCGCTAACCAATAAATTGTATTCGCTACTTCTTCTGGATATGCAAATCTGCCGGTGTATACTGCTTTTTTAATGTCTTTTTTTCTTTGCTCTGGAATGATATTAAGCATTTCAGTTTCCACAGGGCCTGCAGCAACAGCATTGACAACAATGCCATTTTCTCCAAGAATTTTAGCAAAACTTTTGGTCATATTGATCACTCCGGCCTTGGTGATACCATACCAGATGTCTGGATGACCGATTTCCCCAGCAATTGACGCATTATTTACAATTCTACCAAAACCATTAGAAACCATTGATTTTGAGATTTCTCTGATTAAAGCTACTGGTGCCTCAATATTGATTTTTATGATTTTATCTATTTTTTCTTGAGAGTAATTGTCGTAGGGGATGGCGTGCATAATGCCCGCATTATTTATTAGTATGTTTATTGGAGGGAGCGATGCCATTAAGTCAGGTATTCCTGCAACATTGCTAAGATCGAATTCAATTGTTTTTACTTCTTTATGCCCCTTAAACTTGAAATTGGAAAAGTCTCGAGCGACTACGAAGACGGTATTTCCAGCATTAAGAAATTTTTCTGTGGCGGCTAATCCTATACCTTTGTTTCCGCCTGTTATTAATACGGTATTGGTGCGTGTTGTCATATTTCCTCAATTCTTATTTTGTACACATAACAAGTAATTACACCGCCAAAAACAGCGTAACCGGTTAATTTATCGTTCATCTATAACTTCTCATTCTCAACAGCTCCACGAGCTTTAAAACGTCGATAACGCAAATTCAAGGAGTTAATTTATTTTCAGCCGGATATCATACCTCTTTAACAGGATAACAGGAACGACAACCCGATGATTCAAGTCTCTGTACAGCTGCGCCGCAGTGGCAGGTCTCTCTTGGCCTACCGGTCCGATCAGATAAGATGCCCGCCGGTACTGGACATGGTCAGACTGCCGTCTTTAACTCCGCGCAGGGCGATCAGGCGTCCGGACAGATCCTGAACCTGCGAGGCTATGCCCTTAACGATGGTCACCTCCAGGCAGTTGTGGTGATCCATATGGATATGGGTGGTTGAGGTGATCAGCTCGTAATAATCGTGCTGCAGTTCGGTTATTCGTTCCTGCAGCTGTGACTTGTGATGGTCATAGACCATGGTCACCACCCCGACCACTTCGGAGTCGCTGGCCCATTCATCGGTGATCAGTGCCTTGCGGATAAGATCGCGGACAGCCTCGGACCGATTTGAATAGCCGTGCTGGTTCACATAGTTGTCAAACCCCTCCAGCAGATCCTCTTCAAGTGAAATGGAAAATCGTTTTAACATTTTTTTATATTCTCTTCCTGATTTGATGTTAGTGTCGCGTCAACGCTGCTCCGACGCATCTCGGAGTCGATGCTTACCTACTTGTCCTTTTCCGCGTCATGCTTCCCCCGACTTCTGTTACATAGTTTACTCTGCGCCCAAAGCCGGGGACAGCATGACACAAAAAAACTACAGCGCAATATTACGTCGTTTCATCATTGACGCGACACTAGGATAGAGCCGTCAGGACTCTTTCAGCTTCTTCAACCGATCCAGAATGGCAGAGGCCTCGTTGCGGAGTGATTCGGGCAGAGTTGTATCGTCCTTTGCCCGGGCAAGATATTGTTTTGCCTGCTTCATCCTGCCCTCGTACAGGGAATATTTTCCCAGATAAAATCTGCTCTCATTGTCATGCCCCTGATCGGCCTTAACCCGGGCGATTTCATAATACAGCTGCGAATACTCAGGCATGGCCCTGGCAACCTGCTGCAGCAATTTTTCAGCCCGGGAATATTCCTTTTGCCGTGACCGGGCCTTGGCCAGTTCAAAGACCGCATACATATCGGTCGGATCTCTTTTAACCGCATGCTGCAACAAGGTGGCGGCCTCATTGATTTGGCCTGCCTCCAGTTTAAGAACTGCACTATCCACTTCCAGGATATCCCGGTCCGGATACCTGGCCTCAACCTTGTTCAGCAGCTCGGCGGCTCGGGAAAAATTATGATCTTCCCGGGCAATAAGAGCCAGCCCGTATTCCGCCATGATCTGCTGTTCCGGATCCTTTGAGGAGGTCGCAAGATTGGTACAGACAATGCGCATCTGTTCCAGGTCCATGGACTGCAGCATCACCCGGTACTTGAAACGGAGAAAGCGGAAATTATCGGTCTTTTTGTAATATCCAGGAACCTTCTGTTTATCGTCTATCTCAATCAGGGATGCGACATAGTTCGATCGTGCTTCAGGATTAGGATGGGTGAGCAGATATTGCGGCAGCTTATCCGAACGATACCTGGTGATCC
>CAZPXI010000220.1:0-4776 GCA_964590715.1 uncultured Desulfobulbus sp. | reverse complement strand
GTTATGGATCGTCCTTTGATTTCTACGTGGGAATGGATAAGGAATACGGCAGCACAGCTGAAAGCGGCAATCCGTTTTACACCAGTCTTAAACCGTGGAACCGTCGGGTATCGGACATGAATGATTTTGCCGGTTTTTTACGCTTCCATGGCTGGAAATTATAGTCACCGGCTCCGGTTCAGAGCCCAGTCATATTGATATTTGTCGATGGAATTAAACTTCTGTAACTGCCAGTCAAGCTCCTGATCGGCAAAGGTGCGTAAATGGGCGATCACCTCTTGGTCGCCGTCACCGAAATCCTGCTTAAACCAGGTATATATCGACGAGACCGTCAACCTGCCGTTCCCGATCCGCACCCCGTGGGGAGAATTGATAAATTCACGCCCGGCCCGATTCAGCAGTGTATCCATGTTTTCGGCTGTAAACGGGACAGGTTGCAGCTGCGGGCAACCGATGGAAGCACAGTTGAGCGCATAATGAATCCGGTTGTCCTGAAAAACCGGCCGGATATCAGGTTTGGGCGCGGCCAGCCCCTGAGCGACCGGGACGAGCAGGAGAAAAAGGAGGATTCCGGCCCAGCTTTTCCACAGCGTAAAAAAAACCTTTGCCGCCCTTCTTTTAGGCTCACATCGTTTTTCATCATTTTCTCCCGGAAAAAAACAGTCTTTAAGCGCTTTAATGTCCTCCAGCTTTGGCTGGAAAGAGCCGGTCACTGATAACAGTCAACAGGATAGCGAGAACGATTGCAGCCACCCCGAGCAAGACATTGAAATAGACCGGGGCCATCAGGGCCAGTCGGATAATCATGGTGGAAAGGGCAAATCCTGAATTACGGAAGACGGAATAAAACGACGGGTGATAGCACTGGGCAATCAGGACCACCAGGATATCGATCAGAATCAGCAGGGTATAAAAGTCATGAAAAAAATCCGTATGTTCAATGCCGGTCACGGTCATATACAGGGCGCGCACACCCATACCGACAAAAAAGCCCAGCAGAATCAGAGCGATACCTTTTTTGGCCGCCACAAAGGTATACAGATCATCAAGATGATCCCCTTCATGTTCGAGCCTGTGCTTTGCCTGGAGAATGTAATAGACTCCGAGCAGGCTGAAGATGAGCACCGCCCCGAAGCCGTCCGAGAGAATATAGAGAATACTATCCTCGTTACCGGCAAAGGTGACCGGTTCCTGAAAATGGGATAACTCCTTGAAGGCGTTACGCATCAGAATAAGAGAAAGGATCTCGAACTGTTTACCCACGGACCGGGAAAAGGAGCAGGGCAGGATAAAAATAAGGCTGATGACCTCAAGAATAAGAATAACGGTGAAGGCCCAGCCAATTGCATAAAAATGGTTGCCCGGAACCATGGAGGCTAACGGCTCCGGCAGCAGGCTCCGGCGTTGCAGCTCAATCACCAGCAGACTGACGACAAAAAAGAGCACCAGCAGAACGGAGATCTTGCGATGGACCTTTTCATGTTCATAAAACCGATTCAGAGGATCAAAGATCCAGGTGATCCATTCGCATAGTCTGTTCACTTATTCCTCTCTGTATACTCGGGGCTTGAAAAAACGTAGCCGGTTGGCGTTGCTGACCACAGTCACCGACGACAGGGCCATGGCTGCGGAGGCGAACATGGGCTGCAGAAGCCAGCCGGTAAAGGGGTAAAAGACCCCGGCCGCCAACGGAATACCGATTGTATTATAGACAAAGGCGCCAAAAAGATTCTGCTTGATGTTTCTGATGGTGGCACTTGATATTTCAATCGCCACTGAGACATGGGCCAGGGAATCCCCGGCCAGGGTAATATCGGCATTATCAATAGCGACATCGGTGCCGGAACCGATAGCAAAACCGGTATCAGCCTGGGCCAGAGCCGGGGCATCGTTGACCCCGTCACCAACCATTCCTACTTTGTATCCCCTGGCCTGCAGCGCCTTGATCACCTCCAGTTTTTCTTCGGGCAGCACTTCACTGTGGATCTCTTCAATACCGAGTTCAGCTGCCACCGACTCGGCCGTGGCCCGGTTGTCACCGGTGCACATGACCACAACCACCCCCTGCTGCTGCAGGGCCTTGACTGCGTCCTTTGAGTCGGGCCGGATCGGATCACGCAGAACCAGGAGCCCCAGTACCTCTTTTTCTTTTCCATCGGCCAGCCAGATCGGGGTGGCCCCGGAGGCGGCCTGTTTACGGGCACTGTCCATGAGCTCATCCGGCAGGGATATATCCCGGTCTTGGAGAAAAAGATGGTTACCGAGCAGGTAGGTCCTGCCTTCAAGTTCCCCCTGCACCCCCCGGCCGGAAACGGCCTTGAAGTTTTCCGTCGGCAGCAGCGTGCCTTCCTCTTTTTCCAGGGCATCAAGTACCGCTTCTGCCAGCGGATGCTCGGAACCGCTCTCCAGGCTGGCGGCCAGCTGGAGAATCCGGCTACGATCCTGCCCGCCCTGGGCCAGAATCTCGGTCACGGAAGGCGCACCTTCGGTCAGGGTGCCGGTCTTATCCACCACCACATGGCTCAGTGTCGATGCGGTCTGCAGACCATCGGAATTTTTAATCAGCACATTGAGCTGGGCCGCCCGGCTGGTGCCGACCATGATCGCAATCGGGGTTGCCAGCCCCAGCGAGCAGGGACAGGCAATAACCAGAACCGCAATCGCCGCAGTCAGGGCAAAGGCCAGCTTCGGCTCCGGCGCGACCACAAACCAGACGATAAAGGTCAGGATGGATATACAGATAACCACCGGCACAAAAATGGACGAAACCTTGTCTGCCAGGCGGCCGATGGGCGGCTTGCTGAGCTGGGCCTTTTTGACCATGCCGATGATATGGGAAAGGGTGGTCTCCTCGCCAAGACGGGTGACCTTTAAGGTAAAGGTTCCCGATTTGTTCATGGTTCCGCCGGTCAGCGGATCTCCGGGTCTTTTTTTGACCGGCAGCGGTTCTCCGGTCAGCATGGACTCATCCACCGTCGATCCGCCGTCGGCCAGGGTGCCGTCGATTGGAATGCGCTCGCCGGGCCGGACCCGGAGCAGATCGCCCAGCTTAAGCAGGGAAACCGGGATCTCCACCTCCCGTTCGCCGATCACCACCCGGCCGCTCTTGGCCCGCAGGCCGACCAGGGATCCGATCGCTTCGCTGGTGGTCCGTTTGGCGCGGGTTTCCAGGGCATGACCGAACTGAAGAAAGGCCAGGATCATAACCGAGGCATCAAGATAGAGATGACTGTCCCGACCGGGAATGAAATTGGGCCAGAGAATAACCATCAGCGAAGACAACCAGGCCGCAGCCGTGCCCAGGGCTACCAGGGTATCCATGTTGGAGGTCCCATGCCGGGCCTGCTTCCAGGCGGTCACATAATAATTCCTTCCGGAGAAATACATGGTACCAAGACAGACCAGGGCGGCGGTCAGCCAGAACAGCCTATGTCCGTCCAGCGGTGGAAACAGGCCTGACATCTGCCCGGCCATAACCCCGAAACCGACCGAGGCCGCCAGGGCCGCCCGCTGCCAGGAACGACGAATCTCCAGCCGGGTGGCCGCCTCCTGCTCGGCCCAGGGATCCTGTAGGTGCTCCTCAACCTGAACCGCAATCTGCTCATCCGTCAACAGCAGAACCACTTCGGCCGGATGGATGTCGGTTGTTACCTGTACTCTGGAGCCGGTGATCTCTACTTCGGCATCGGGAAGTTTTTCGGCAAGGATTTTTTGAATTGTGGACAGATCTACCGGGCTGCCCTGGGCAGGTGTCAGGTAAAAGGTGCCGACCACCTTTTGCTCGGGTAATCGGGCCGCATAGCCCTGATCAATGATCGCATTGACCACTGTCTGCGGGTCGCCGCCCTCGACCAGGGCCTTTTTTTCGATCAGGTTGACAACTGCGGTCCGCACCCCTTTGACACCTTTAATCGCCTTTTCCACATTGGCAACGCAGGCCGAGCAGCTCATGTCATCAATCAGGATCTCATAACCAGCCGCTGTTTTTCTGCTCTCTTTGGGTAGCGAGGCGGCATAGCCCTTGTCAATGATGGCCGCGACCACCTGCTGCGGATCACCGCCGCGCACCAGGGCCTCTTTTTCGACCAGATTGACGGCGGCCTCGGTGACCCCTTTAACCGACAGGATCGCCTTTTCCACGTTGGCGACGCAGGCCGAACAGCTCATGTCCGTCACCCGCACCAGGTACTCCGGTTCTCCTGCAGTCAAAGCCGCAGCCTGCTCCGTTCCGGCTTCCGGAAGAACAATTTCACAACTCTCTGGGATCTGCGCCTTGGGCCGGGCCTCATAACCGGCCCGGGTAATGGCTTCGATCACCGCATGCGGCTTGCCGCCGCTCACCTGCACCAATCCCTGGTCGAGATCGACCCGGGCTTCAGTGACTCCATCCACGGACAGGGCTGCAGTCTCCACCGCCTGGACGCAATGTTCACAGCTCATGTCCGTAACAAGAAGCGTATAGCTGTTGGAGGTTGACGTCAAATTCTGGTTTATCATAGATATCGAAAAATATATGGTTTACCTTCTACCGGATGCCGAATATCACAACCGATCAGGATGATATTGCATCCTGCATATGTACTGTAGTAGAATTTAACATTCGTTCGAACAATTTTTTTATTCTCCCGCCCTGTTTGGGCCCGATCAGCCCGACCGGCGAAATTTATTCCAGAAGAGAACAATGACCTTTCACTGTAAGAATTATGACATAGAAGCCGATACATGCAAAAAACTCAAGGGCGAGTGTGTCCCGGCCCGCAAGGGATGCGTGCTGGA
>CAZPXI010000219.1:0-4794 GCA_964590715.1 uncultured Desulfobulbus sp. | reverse complement strand
AGCGGATAAGTGCGGCCGGCTATACATTTTCCTTCTCAGGTCTTGACGAGGCTCTCGCCGATGTACTCTGAATCATCGTTCGTTGTGGCTGAGACCTGAAAATCCGGAGTCTACGCTTCGCTCCGTTTACCTGGTTCAGCCATGCTGAGTTATCCTGTTTTTCTTTTATAGTTTTCAGCTATTCCTCCCTCTGTTTTCATTGATATTTCCTATTTGACTTATCGGCTTCCCCCTGTTCTTCTTTTGGGCTCAATGCAACAGCCATGGAAAAATCAAAACAGGGGGAAACCAATGCGGAAACTTAGTGCCTTGCTGCTCTTTGCAGTATTTTTTTTAAGTGCAACCCAGGTCACGGCGGGAAGTGCTTCCGGAATTATTACCATGGATTTCGACCTCTCGCAGCATGGTGCGGACAAGGATGTGCAACTCTGGATTCCCTATCCGGTTTCCTCAGCCTACCAGGATATAAGCAACATACGGGTTTCCGGTGATTTTATCGGATCCGCCGTCTACACGGATGCAAAATACCAGACCCCCATGCTCTATGCCTGGTGGCCGGCGGGAGAAAAATCCCGTAAGCTCAGCCTTTCGTTTAAGGCCGTGCGGCAGGAGGTCGTTAAACGTGATCTTCCTCAAAAAGAGGCGGCCTGGGATCCGGCCGATTATCGAATGTGGCTGGAACCTACGAGCCTTGGGCCTATTAACGGTCCGGTAAAAAAACTGGCCGGGAGTATAACCAAGGGAAAGACCTCCGTGCTTGCCAGGGCCAGGGCAATTTACGACTGGACCTGTGATAACACCTACCGGGATCCTTCAACTGTCGGCTGCGGTAAGGGTGATGTCTGTAAGCTTCTGAAGAATCCGGGCGGGAAATGTACGGATATTCACTCGGTTTTCGTTGCCCTCTGCCGGGCGGCCGGGGTTCCGGCCCGGGAAATTTTCGGTGTCCGGCTGGGCAAAAAGGAAGTTCAGGATATCAGCTCCTGGCAGCATTGCTGGGCTGAATTTTATCTGCCCGGTTATGGCTGGGTTCCGGTTGATCCGGCCGATGTCCGCAAGATGATGCTTAAAGGAAATCTAAAACCCGGTGATCCGAAGGTCAAAGAGCTGCGAGACTATTTTTGGGGTGGCTGGGACGCGTATCGGGTCAAGCTCGCCCTGGGGCGCGATTTGATCCTCAATCCTGCCCAGCAGGGCGGCCCTTTGAATACCTTCGGCTATCCGTATGCGGAGGTGGGTGGCGAGCCATTGAATTTTTATGATCCGGCCTCGTTTTCCTACACCCTGACCAGTTATCAGATAACTGCAGACGGTTTTGCCCTTATTGATACCAACGGCCTGAAGAGTCTGTTGGACAAGGGAGAGGATTTTTTGCTATTTGATGCCAGAAATCCGGAAGAATACCAGGAGGTGCATATTAAAGGTGCCCTCAGTCTTCCGCAGAAAAAATTTTCCCAATATGCCCATCTCCTCCCGGCCGATACATCCCAGCGGATTGTTTTTTACTGTAATGGGGTGAAATGCGGCAAAAGCAAAAAGGCGGCAAAAAAGGCCATTGCCATGGGCTATGAAAATGTTTTTGTCTATTCTCAGGGAATACCGGTCTGGGAAGAGAAGGGGATGCCGATCTATGCCGGGCCTGATTATGAAAAGCGAATCGAGACCACGAAGATAGCACCTCGTGAACTTGAGGCATTACTGAGCAGCGGCAAGGAAAACCTGATTGTCGTGGATGTCCGCGACCCTGAAGAGTTTGCCGAGGGCCATATCCCGGTTGCCGTAAATATTCCGGTTGCGGTCTTTGCCGACAGATCGGGATCGCTTGCAAAGGATAAAAAAATTATAGTCTACTGCAACTCCGGTGGTCGAAGTTATAACGCCTACCGGAAATTGATGAAGCTGGGCTATAAGAACATCCGACAGGCGATTTTTGCAGACTGGAAAGAGGCGGGGCTGCCGGTGGAAAAATCGTAACAGGACGCCGGTCAGCTGAAAAGCGCTGAACCGGGGCGGCGATCACTGCTGCACTGTCACAAAAAACAAAAAGCCTCTGAAGTCTTTTGAACTTCAGAGGCTTTTTTCTATGCCGACAGGGGGCTTCTATTCAAGCCAGGTGATGATTTCCTCGGTGGCCATCCGCTCGGTTCGCAGCTGATTGGCCGGTGAGTCCATATCCGGCCGGCCAATAGAAAAACCCAGCACCAGGCGCTTGGACTGGGGGATTTGTAAAAACTCTTTGACCTGGGGCGCGTAATCGGTGGCAAAGGCCTGGGGCACGGTGCCCAATCCTTTGGCATGGGCGGCAAGCATCAGGCTCTGGGCAAAAAGACCAAGGTCAAAAAGAGACCAGGAACTGAGCGAGTCATCCTGGAACAGGTAAATAGCGTGGGGCGCCTTGTAGAATCTGAAGTTTGCCTTTTTAGCCACGGTGATAATTTTTGGATCATTCAAGTCAATTCCTGTGGCCTCCTTACGCATGGCATAGAGATGATCTATCTGCGCCTGTTCTCTGTCCGGCCAGGAGGTAGGGGCAGCCAGGTCGGGCCTTGCCTCTTTGCCCTCCTCAAGCAGGGTTAACATCAAATTCGATAAATCCTCTTTTTTCTTTCCCGAGACAACAACGACCTCCCAGGGCTGGCTGTTTTTATAGGAAGGACTCCATTTTGCCGTATCGATAATCTCACTCAGTATTTCTCCGGCAACCGGTTCGTCTGTAAAGGCTCGAATGCTCATTCGCTCTTTAATGCAGGTGATAGCGTCCATTTTTTCCCTCTCTGCTGGATCTGATGTCTGAAATGATCTATTCCGATCCTGTCAATGTAGTGAGTTGCAGTCATGGTGTCAATCGACAAAGCTCTCCGATTTTTTCTCTGAGCACAGACGATCAACACTCCGCACCGCCAGTCTTCTTTTATCGTTCAGTCCGGGGAATAGGCATTGAAAGCGGATAAAAATGATTTCTAAAGGATATTTTTTCTTGACAGCAATAGGAAATCAGGTAAAGATAGCATTTAAGAATAAATCTTATTGTTGAAAAATATGATCGAAAATCATGGACAGATAGCGCATTTTGAAGAGACCTGCAGGGCGCATGGGTTAAAGATTACCCATCAGCGTTTGGAGATATACCGTGCTCTGGTGAAATCTACAGAGCATCCTTCTGCTGAGGCTTTGTATAAAAAGCTTGCCCGGCGAATGCCGACCCTGTCGCTTGACACCGTATATCGGACCCTGGCTACCTTTGAAGAGCTTGGACTGGTCAAACGGGTGGAAACCATGGGCAGTCAGGCCCGTTTTGAAGCAAAGATTGATCAACACCATCATTTTTTCTGTAGCGGCTGTGGGCGGTTGACGGATTTTAACTGGCAGTCTTTTGATTCCATGGGTTTGCCCGAAGGCTTACAGGAGCTTGGCGAGGTGCGGGAAAAAAATGTAGTCCTGCATGGACTGTGCAATCAATGTCTTGATTCAGCAAAAACCCCCTGAGGGGGCATATTTTTTTAACATCGGGCAAGAATTATTCTGATATAAAATAATTAACTATCTTGTATTTAATTGTATATGCATGATGAGGGAAAGAAGTGGCTGCAGGTTGGTATGCACTGTTTTTCGGTCTAAAAAATAAATAAAATTTTGGGAGGTTGTACGATGTCAGAGAAAAATAAATTGACGACAAATGGGGGCGCACCAGTGGTTGATAACCAGAATGCAATGACTGCTGGTCCGCGCGGTCCGATGTTGCTGCAGGATGTGTGGTTTTTGGAAAAGCTGGCCCATTTTGACCGGGAGGTTATTCCGGAGCGGCGTATGCACGCCAAGGGTTCCGGGGCCTTCGGTACCTTTACCCTGACCCATGACATCACAAAGTATACCCGGGCAAAGATATTTTCCGAGGTCGGGAAGAAAACTGAACTGTTTGCCCGCTTTTCCACCGTTGCCGGAGAGCGGGGAGCCGCCGATGCGGAACGGGATATCCGTGGCTTTGCCTTGAAGTTTTATACCGAAGAGGGCAACTGGGATTTGGTCGGCAACAATACGCCGGTCTTTTTCTTGCGTGATCCGTTGAAGTTTCCTGATCTCAATCATGCCGTCAAGCGTGATCCCCGCACCAATATGCGCAGCGCCAAGAATAACTGGGATTTCTGGACCTCGCTACCCGAGGCCCTGCACCAGGTCACCATTACCATGAGTGAGCGGGGTATTCCGGCAACCTATCGACATATGCACGGATTCGGCAGTCACACCTTCAGCCTGATCAATGCAGACAATGAACGGTTCTGGGTCAAGTTTCATTTTCACAGTAAACAGGGGATTAAAAACCTGACCGATGCCGAGGCCGAGGCCCTGGTCGGTATGGATCGGGAGAGCCACCAGCGTGATCTCTATGAAAGCATTGAAAAAGGAGAGTTCCCCGGCTGGATTATGTTTATCCAGGTTATGCCGGAGCGTGAGGCCGCCGACTGCCCCTATAATCCCTTTGACCTGACCAAGGTCTGGTATCATAAGGATTATCCGCTGATCGAGGTAGGCGAGTTTGAGTTGAACCGTAATCCGGAAAATTATTTTGCCGAGGTTGAGCAGTCCGCCTTTAACCCGGCCAATGTCGTGCCGGGCATAGGGTTTTCACCGGATAAGATGCTGCAGGGACGGCTGTTTTCCTACGGTGATGCCCAGCGCTACCGCCTCGGGGTCAACCATCAGCAGATCCCGGTCAATGCTCCCCGCTGTCCCTTTCATAGCTACCATCGGGACGGCTCTATGCGGGTGGACGGAAATCACGGCAGTACCCTTGGT
>CAZPXI010000218.1:2929-4800 GCA_964590715.1 uncultured Desulfobulbus sp. | reverse complement strand
ACGCCTATGTGGATGGCCATAAGTATATCTTCGGCAAAAAGGCGATCATCTACGGCGAGGAAGATCTGGTGGTCGGTATGAGTGCTTTTCTTGCTGAAATCGGCATTTTTCCAGTGCTCTGCGCCTCAGGCGGCACATCGAGACGCCTTGCCGAGGCCATTTATGCCGTCACTGCGGAGATTCTACCCGACCAGCCCGAGGTCCACGAGGGCATGGATTTTTTTGAAATCAGTGAGATGGCCGAAACCCTTGCTCCCGATCTCATCGTCGGTCACTCCAAGGGCTACCCGCTGGCCCGGAAGCTGGACATTCCGCTGATCAGGGTTGGCTTTCCCATTCACGACCGGGTCGGCGGACAGCGGATCCTCCACCTTGGATACTCCGGTGCCCAGCAGTTATTTGACACCATCACCAATGCAATCATAGCCAAAAAGCAGACCGACTCATCGGTGGGCTATTCCTATATGTAGAAACTACAAGAAACTACAGATTTCAGGTTTCAGATTTCAGGGGTCAGCATTTAGACGCCTGAAATTTCCATAGACTTGAAAAGATCCTGTATTACCAGTTTATCAAGGGAGAAAAGCATGCTCAAAACAATCGATTTCAACCGACACCCGTGTTTCAACGCCAAGGTTAAGGGACAGTACGGCAGGGTCCACCTGCCGGTGGCGCCTAAATGCAACATCCAGTGCAACTACTGCAACCGAAAATACGACTGTGTCAACGAATCGAGGCCCGGGGTCACCAGCACCATACTCACACCGGATCAGGCACTCTATTACATGGGCAAGGTTCTGGAAAAGGAACCACGCATTTCCGTGGCCGGGATAGCCGGACCGGGTGATCCCTTTGCCAATGCCGATGAAACCCTGGAGACCATGCGTCTTATCCGCACGACGTATCCGGACACGATTCTCTGCCTGGCCTCCAACGGCCTGACCCTGGAGCCTTATGTGCCGGAACTTGCCGAGATCGGGGTTTCCCATGTAACGGTGACCGTCAATGCGGTTGATCCGGAGGTCACAAAAAACATTTACTCCTGGGTCCGCGACGGCAAGATTATCTACCGCGGTCTGCAGGGTGCGGAACTGTTGCTGGCCCGTCAGATCAGCGCGATTGAAAAACTGAAACGATACAATATCACGGTCAAGATCAACACCATTGTCATTCCCGGAATCAATGACCATCATATCATGGACGTTGCCGGAATGATGAAAAAACTGGGCGCCGATCTGCTCAACTGCATGGCCATGTTTCCCAATGCCGATACCGTGTTTGAGAATGTGCCCGAACCATCCAAAAACACCATGATTGAGATTCGCAATGAAGCGGAAAAACATCTGCCCCAGATGCGCCACTGTACCCGTTGCCGGGCCGATGCGGTGGGGCTGCTCGATGACGACAAGACCGATGAGATGCGCGGCTGCCTGTCCGCCTGTGCAAACCTGCCCAAACATAGCGAAGCCAGACGTCCATATGTGGCCGTTGCCACCCTGGAAGGGATACTGGTCAACCAGCATCTCGGCGAGGCGACCCGGTTTCAGATCTGGGGCGAGGACGACAAAGGCGGATATACATTGATTGAAGAACGCCCGGCGCCACAGGCAGGAGGCGGTTCCCAGCGGTGGTTCAATATCTGCCGCATCCTTGGCGACTGCCGGGCCATTCTGGTCAATGACCTGGGTGACAGCCCCAAGGAGACTTTACAAAAAAAGGGCATCAGACCGGTCACCATGACCGGATTTATTGAAAAAGGGTTGGAAGCGGTTTACACCGGCAAAGGACTGACCAGTCTGCAGGGAAGGATGCATAAATGCTCCTCCAAAGGGGCCTGTGTCGGCACCGGAACCGGATGCGGATGAGTTCCG
>CAZPXI010000218.1:0-2829 GCA_964590715.1 uncultured Desulfobulbus sp. | reverse complement strand
TGAGTTCCGGATTCATCTCGGTCCTGTCCGGAACCGAGTAATTTTGTTCAAAATCAGGTAAGCGCAGACTCCGACAGTCCGATATGCGGGCAGTTGCGACAGGGTAAAGACAGGATGCCTGTGCTCACGTACCGCAGAATTCAGGCAAAAACACATTAAATCAACGGGCTCATTTATGGACAGGCACTATCTCGACAGCAGGCCCCTGTTGCCCCATGCCGCCGGAAGATGGTCGATTGAATTGCTTTTCATTCCGCCGAATAAAAAATAGCTGGAGATGGCGTGAATCCAAGATCAGGACTACGTTTCCTTATTTTCAGAGGAGGGGATTAAATGACATCAAAGGGGTCAAGCCGGCCTAAAAAAAGCAGAGCTGCTTTATGGGTCGGTCTGGCAATGGGCCTTGTGCTGGCCATGGTTGTTGTGCTTGCATCCGGATTTATGGTTGAAACAACCAACACCGATACGTTCTGTGCCGGCTGCCATGTTATGGTCCCGTTCAGAACGGCTTGGCAGGATTCAGTTCACGGCGGGAACAATCCGCAGGGATTTGCCGCACAGTGTGTGGACTGTCATCTTCCGCACGGCAACTTTGTTGACTATCTGGTTACCAAGGCGATAACCGGAACCCATGACATTATAGCCAATATGAGCATTGATCCGTTGCAACATGACTGGGCAAAGAATGCGGAGGAGAATCGTGCAAAGTTTACCTACGACAGCGCCTGTCGTAAATGTCATCATGACCTGATGCCCAAGGGTATACCTTATGGCGGTCTGCGCGCACACAGAACGTATCTACTCGGTGAAATACAAAGAAACTGCGTGGATTGTCATCCCCATGTAGGGCATAAGGAAATGATAGAGAAAGCAGAGACTTTTTTTAAACAAACACAAAAACAAACATAATATCCTGAATTTCAAGTGTTGCTCAAAGGAGGTAACAATGGGAAAATCGATTGTAAAAACCGGGCTAACCTGCTCCGGGCTTGCTCTGGCCGTCATCGCCACCTTTGGTGTCGGCTTCGTCCAGGCTGAGGAGACTGCGACCATGCCCAATCTGGCGCAAAAAGATATTGTTATTAAACGCGGCATGACCGAAGAGGCTGCACAGTGTATTGAATGTCATGCCCGAAAGACTCCTGGTATTGTAGCAGACTGGAAGAACGGCAAAATGGCCCATGCCGGCGTTACCTGCTATGATTGTCACGTGGTAGAGAAAATTTCTCCCATGGCCAGCCAGTGCTCCGGCCTGAAAGGGACCGACCTTTATATCTCACCCATGGTTTCGGGAAAAGTCTGCTCCCGCTGTCATCCCTCCGAATATGACGAATTCCTTAAATCCGGCCATGCCGATCTTTCCCGTGCGGCTATCTATGATAAAAACAAAGCCGACGGTAAACTGATTAAGCTGCAGCTTCACTATGAAGGTGCTGAAGGTCTTGGGGTTGAGGCCGGTTCCGCTATCAATAAAGCCTCCCGTACGTCGGGCTGCGCTGTCTGTCATGGTTCGGTTGTAGAGCTTGGCCCGGACAACAAGCCCATAAACGCCAGCTGGCCAGGTGGGGTAGGTACCCTGTACCCCGACGGTTCCGTCGGCAACTGCACGGTCTGTCATACCCGTCATAAATTTTCCGTTGCCGAGGCAAGAAAGCCCGAGGCCTGCGCTTCATGCCATCTTGGTCCGGATCATCCGGACATTGAGATCTACACGGAATCAAAACATGGGCAGATTTACTTTACACGCGGCGAAGACTGGAACTGGGATGCAGCTCCCGGGACCTGGCAGCCGGGGGATTATGAAGCGCCTACCTGTGCGGTTTGCCACATGTCCGGCATTGGTGAGTTAAAAACAACTCATAACGTCAATGAACGTTTGAAATGGGACCTCATGCATAAACGCAGTGAGCTCCGTACAGGCGCTCGCGGAAACGGAGAAAAAGGGGCCAAGCTGATGCGTCAGGTCTGCATCAACTGCCATGCGACCTCATTTATTGATAATAATGAACAGGTTCTTGATAATGCCGTCGGTCTGTACAATGTATACTGGGACGGGGCCGTCAAGATGAAAAAGGAGCTGCAGGAAAAAGGGCTGCTGGGTAAGGATCCCTGGCAGGACGGTTTCCAGGAATTGATGTACTACCTCTGGCACCATGCCGGTCGTCGTGCACGTCAGGGTGCGGCCATGAATGGGCCTGATTATGCCCACTGGCATGGATTTTTCCAGGTTTTTCAGATCTACAGCGACATGAAGGCTATCTATGAGCAACGTATCAAGACCGGAAAGATCGAAGAGTTGAGCCATGTTATGAGTACCGGACCAACCTGATCAAACAGACGCCGGGGCATAGAAACCAGAACAGTTTCCGCCTGTGATGATGTGTTGCGCCGCAAGCGGTGCAACACGAAACTTCGGCTTCAGCGCGACCTCGTGACACCGCTTGCGGTGTCACGTGTGGTGCCGGGATAATTTTCATCCTTTGTTATGGCTATGACGCTAATAATCTGGTCCAGCCATGCTGGTTTATATGGAAATCAAACGAACCACCATAACTGTTGCCGCTGTAGTCCTTGTCCTGCTTGCCCGCGGAGGAAATGGTCCGGCAGCTGAGAAGTTGACGGTCGCGGTTGCCGCCAACTTTGCCCCTGCCCTGGAAGAGATCAGCCGGCTTTTCACTGAAAAAACAAACATTCCGGTCCAGATGTCGGTTTCATCCTCAGGCAGGTTCTATGCCCAGATCCGCAACGGTGCACCCTTTGATCTCTTTTTCTCGGCCGACACAAAACGACCGCAGCTTCTCTTTACCGAGGGTCGATGCGAACAGCCGG
>CAZPXI010000217.1:0-4831 GCA_964590715.1 uncultured Desulfobulbus sp. | reverse complement strand
ATGGACATGCCGATCTTAATCGGCTGCTGCCGGGTATTACAGGATGACAGGAGCACAACGGAAAAAGAAAAAAAGAAAAAAACACTCAGAAGGAGCGCGTGTGGTCTCATCCCGTTTCTCCCTGTTTGAGATGGGCCTCCTCCGATGCATGAAATGAACACAAATTCGGCATAGAGGAGTTCATGCGGTTCAGCGTATATAATTATTATTAATGTAGCACGTTTGCGGTTCTCCAGTCAAACAGGATTACAGGCGTTCCTCTTGTAGTCCCATGTTCCAGACGGTGGTATTCCTGGTTCTTCATGAATCGGATTTGGCGGAAACCATTCTCTTTGAATCGCAAACCGGGTCCGGTTACGTCAACCCGTACCTTCGCTTTGTTGCAGATTTTCTTTGCAAAATCGGCTTTTTTTTTATATCTGTTATATTTTTTAGTTCAGCTGTATACGGATGGATGGACAGAGCTCCCCTGAAGCTCGTGCCGATACGGTTGAGCTCTCTAGTGCAACCTGGAAGAAAAACTATGAATAACCATCTGTTAGCATTAAAAGATTTCAGCAAGCAGCAGTTGCAGTCTCTGATTGTCCGGGCGATCCGCCTTAAAAATGAGGCCGCAGACAATGTTCGTCACCAGCAGCTTGCCGGGCGGACCGCCTGCCTCCTGTTTGAAAAGCCCTCCACCCGGACCAGAGTTTCTTTTGAATCGGCCATGTACGGCCTGGGTGGTCAGGTGATCTTCATGGCGGCCAAGGAGACCCAGCTCGGCCGTGGAGAACCGCTCAAGGATACGGCCCGGGTTCTTTCCCGTTATGTGGACTGTATCGTGGTCCGAACCTTTGGCCAGGAAGTGGTAAACGAACTTGCCCGCTATTCAACGGTACCGGTAATCAACGCCCTGACCGACCTTCATCATCCCTGCCAGATCCTCAGCGACCTGATGACGGTGATTGAAAAAAAAGGTGCTCCGGAACATTTAAAAATCGTCTGGCTCGGTGACGGCAACAATATGGCCAACTCCTGGATCGAACTGGCCTCAATCTTCGGTTTCCCCCTGACCCTTGCCTGTCCGGAAGGCTATGATCCAGATGCTGTCATCCTTAAAGAGGCCCGTAAACGCAGCAGCCAGCCGATCACCGTTCTCCGTGACTCGATTGCAGCGGTTCAAGATGCCGATGTGATCAATGTCGACGTCTGGGCCTCCATGGGACAGGAAGATGAACAGGAAGAGCGAACAGCTATCTTTCGTCCCTTTCAGCTCAATGCGGAACTGATGACCCACGCAAAAAATGATGCGGTGGTTCTGCACTGCCTGCCGGCCCACCGGGAAGAAGAGATTACCGAAGAAATCCTGGAAGGACCGCAGTGCGTGGCCTTTGATCAGGCGGAGAACAAGATGCATATCCACAAGGCCATTCTTGAGACATTCATCAATGGCATGTATGAAGGATAATCCCTTTTCATTAATAACTTGATCGGCCTGACCGATTCAGGAATAAAAAACCTATGAGCACAGAAAAAATCGTCCTTGCCTACTCCGGCGGACTTGATACTTCGGTCATCCTCAAATGGCTGGCGGAAGAATACGGTTGTCCGGTCATTGCCTATGCCGCCGATGTCGGCCAGCACGAAGACTGGGATGCGGTTCGGGAAAAGGGCATGGCCACCGGCGCGGAAAAGGTCATTATCTCCGATCTGCGGGAAGAATTTGTCCGTGATTACATCTTTCCGGCCTTTCGTGCCAATGCCATCTACGAGGGCTCTTATCTGCTGGGCACCTCCCTGGCCCGGCCGATTATTGCCAAAGAGCAGGTCCGGATTGCCGAACAGGAAGGAGCCGATTCGGTCAGCCATGGCGCCACCGGCAAGGGCAATGATCAGGTTCGTTTTGAACTGACCTACCTTGCACTGAACCCGAGGTTGCAGATCATTGCCCCCTGGCGAATCTGGGATCTGAACTCCCGCAAAAAGCTGGTCGCCTTTGCAGGGGAACATAATATTCCGGTGCCGGTGACCAAGAAAAATCCCTACAGTTCGGATGAGAACCTGCTTCATATCAGTTTTGAAGGCGGCATCCTGGAGGATCCCTGGAACGAGCCGGATGAGGATATGTTCAAGCTCTCGGTTTCACCGGAAAAGGCTCCGGATACACCCACCTACATTGAGATGGAGTTTGAGCAGGGCACACCGGTGGCCATTGACGGCAAGCGTCTTGGCCCGGTGGATCTGATGACCCGGCTTAATACCCTGGGCGGGCAAAATGGTATCGGCCGTCTGGACATGGTGGAAAACCGCTTTGTCGGCATGAAGTCACGCGGGGTCTATGAGACGCCGGGCGGCACCATCCTCCGCATCGCCCACCGCGACCTGGAAACCATCACCCTGGACCGGGAAGTGCTTGATATTCGCGACTCACTGGTGCCCCGCTACTCCAAGCTGATCTACAACGGTTTCTGGTTCTCACCCGAGATGCAGCTGCTGCAGAGAACCATGGATGATGCCCAGCAGCCGGTTAACGGCGTTGTCCGCCTCAAGTTGTATAAGGGCAACTGTATTCCGGTGGGGCGCAAATCCGTCAACTCGCTGTACTCCGAGGCCTTTGCCACCTTTGAAGAGGACGAAGTCTACAATCAGGGAGATGCCGAAGGCTTTATCAAGCTCAACTCCCTGCGCCTGCAGATTCAAGCTTTAAATAGAAAGTAACCGATGAGTGCACAGCAAGCCGACAGTTCAAAAAAACTCTGGGGCGGCCGCTTTTCCGAATCCACGGCAGCATCGGTGGAGGCCTTTACCGAGTCGATCAGCTATGACCGGCGTCTGTACCGGCACGATATCATGGGCTCCAAGGCCCATGCCCGGATGCTGGCCCGACAAGGGCTGATCACTGAAAAAGAACGGGACGCCATCCTCGGCGGACTGGAGGAAATTCAGGCTGAAATCGAGGCCGGAACCTTTGAATTCAGGCCCGAGCTTGAAGATATTCACATGAATATCGAAAAATCCCTGACCGACCGTATCGGTGCAGCCGGAGCCAAGCTCCACACCGCCCGCAGCCGCAACGATCAGATTTCTCTTGATCTGCGGTTGTATCTCCGTGATGAGGCCCGGGAGCTTGACCGGCTGCTTGAAGAGGTTCAGAAGGGTTTTGTCGGTCTTGCCCGCAAATACCTGGGCGCGATCATGCCCGGCTACACCCACATGCAGCGGGCCCAGCCGGTATTGCTGTCCCATCACTTGCTGGCCTATTTTGAAATGTTTGCCCGTGACCGTGGCCGGATTTCCGACTGCGCACGCCGGATGAATCTCTCACCCCTTGGTGCCGCGGCCATGGCCGGAACCGGCCTCCCCATAGACCGGGAATCGGTGGCAGAAGAACTCGGCTTCGACGGCGTCACCGCCAACTCCATGGACACCTCCGGCGACCGGGACTTTGCCCTTGAACTACTCTTTGCCTTAAGTGTGGTCCAGCTCCACCTCAGCCGGCTGGCCGAGGAACTGGTGCTCTGGTCGAGCAAGGAATTTGAATTTGTCGAGATCGGCGATCGCTACTGTACCGGCTCATCGATTATGCCGCAGAAAAAAAACCCGGATATTCCGGAACTGATCCGGGGAAAATCCGGACGGGTGATCGGCGATCTGATGTCGCTGATGATGACGGTTAAGGGCTTGCCCCTGACCTATAACCGCGATCTGCAGGAAGACAAGGAGCCGGTTTTCGATGCCCTGGATACGGTCAAGGCCGGGCTGGCCATAACCTCGGAACTGCTCACAAACACCATATTCAGGACGGATCGCCTGCAACAGGCAACCACCGGTGGTTTCATGACCGCCACCGATCTTGCCGACTACCTGGTCCTCAAAGACATGCCGTTTCGCGAGGCCCATGGCGTTGTCGGGCGGGTGGTTGCACTCTGTCAGCAACGAGACATTGAACTGACGGACCTGACCCTGGCTGAGCTGCAGGAATTTTCCACCGTGATTGAAAGCGATGTCTTTGAAATCCTCTCGGTTAAGGGGTCGGTCAACAGCCGAACCTCAACCGGCGGAACTGCAGAAGTCCAGGTTGCACAAGCCCTGGAACGTGCCGAACAACAACTGGGAATAAGAGAATGATCCGATTGAAAAGCCCCTGTATCACCCTGATCCTTTCCCTGACAGCCGCCGCCCTTGTTGTCTCTCTTGGCGGCTGCGGTTATAAAGACAGACCGGTCCCGCCGCAGCAGGTGGTTCCCCGGCCGATAACCGATCTTCGGTACCAGCTCACTGATAAAGGCGTGACCCTGCTCTGGAGCTACCCGGTGGAGACCGTCAGCGGCGGTGATATCAGCGAAATATCAAGTTTTGACATTTATCGGGCCGTGATCCCGGCAGAGGAATACTGCGACAGCTGCCCGATCCCCTTTAGTCGGCCGACTGAGCTGCCCGGTGGCGCGGTACCTGACAAGGGTAGAAAAACAGCCACCTATAAAAGCACCCTGCTTCGCCCCAATAACATGTATTTTTTCAAGGTACGAAGTACCGCCGGCTGGTGGGCAACATCGAAAGATTCCAATATCGTGTCCTTCCTGTGGAATATTCCGGCCATGGCCCCGGAAAATCTGCAGGCCAGGGCAGATGACGGCGTTATCACCCTCAACTGGCAGCCGGTCACCAGTCACCGCGATGGTTTACCACTGAGTGAAACCGTCCTCTACCAGGTGTACCGTCGAATGGGAGGGGGCGCATTTCAACCGCTTGGAAAACCGATGAAAGGGACCGAATATGTCGACACAACTCCGATCAACGGCAGAAAATATTTTTATAAGGTCCAGTCGCTGTCCGTCTACGAACAGGC
>CAZPXI010000216.1:0-4860 GCA_964590715.1 uncultured Desulfobulbus sp. | reverse complement strand
AGAAGTAATGCCGAGACCGGCACCAGATGACTTGAGCGATAGACGATAACCAAAACATCTCCAACCTGAATTCAGCCTGAAATAAAGAGAAGTCTCCAATACAATAAAAATATGACCAGTTTATATACAGACGCCACCATAAACCGGGTCGCTCGAACCCGCAAACATATCCTGACGGTTCTTGCGGTTATGCTCCTGCTGGTGGCAGGAACGGCCTCCGCCGGAGCCGGACGCCACGAACTTACAAGCGTCAGTGCTAAAAAAACTTTCGAGGTCTATAAGACCAGTGTCTGCCTGACCGGGGAGCAGCTGGACTACGGACGCAACATCATCCGCGGCCTGAACTATAATGCCCAGCGGGCCTTTCGTAAGCTCTGCCGGCTTCCGGGAATCGACTTTACAGAAAGCAGGAAATCCTGGAACATCCTCCTGCAAACGCCTCTTTCTTTTGAGCAGGTTCTTGCCTTTGAGGAGTGGAGCGACCTGGACGGGGTGGATATTCCGCTTGCTCTTCAGGCCCTGCCCGAGATTGCCACCTTGCATTATGAAGCCGGCCGGGCCTTTCGCAGTTACCTCCTCCTGCCCGGTATCTCGCCCAAATATTCCCTGCAGACTATTCCCCTGCTCAACGGCCTTAAGGATGCCAATAACCGGGCGGTCCAGGGCTTCATGTCCATCCATGATATGGATGCGGTCAAGGCCCTGGACGGGATGATTACTCTGTCCCGCCTGATTGATCATCAGGCACGGGCAGCGGACAGCTATGCCAGAATCAAGGACATGAACACCGAGACCATGCTTGACTCCCTGCCCTTACTCAGGCAGCTGCGCCAGGAAGACGCCTGGAATGCCCATAACCTGTTCAAGCAGAAGGGCATGACCAGAATTGATGGCTGGCTCTGGATAATCCGTTACTTTGCCCTTCCGCCCCTGGTGCAGGAAGCCCAATATTACCGTCAGGATGATGATCACAAGAAAGCTCTGCTCCAGGCCTTTTACAGCGGCGGCGAAGAACTGATCTGGAAGATTAACAACCTCCATGCCATAACCGACCGCTTCGGCTTTGAAATCTCGCAGGCCCAGCTTCGGCGACAGACAAAGAAACAGCTCTACGCCCGGTTTAAAAAACTCTCCAACCAGACAAAATTCGTCTACGGCAAAAACTTTTATCCGGCCTGGAGGGCAAACAACAGAACGGCAATGATCAGCCTCCTGCGCAAGGCAACAGCCACCGACCGGAGACAGACCGCCAGGGATCTGAGTTCGGCCAACATTTACGCCCTGCTCTCCCAGGGCAGCGAGCTCTACGACTCTTCCTTTCGCGATATTCTGGTTCCGATCCTGAAAAAACGTATCGAAACCAACCATAACGGTGACCTGCTGGCCTTTATCCGGGCCATTGATCCCGACAACATGCTGGTTTCAAGCTTTATCGTCAGTCTGGCCCAGAAGGGCAAGCTCACCACCTTTTTCCCGGATGACGAAGGGAGCCAGAAACAGATCCTGAATCTGGTCGCGGCCTCCGCCTTTTCAAATGAGGATTCCATTCTTCTGTTTTCAGCGACCTTTATCCACCTGCTCAAGGTCCTGCAGCCCGAGGCCCGCACCTACCTGATCGACAAGATGAGCCAGGAAGCGGATAAAAATGCCTCAACCTTCTCCCGCCTGATCAGCGTTATTCTGCAGTACTATATGCAGGAATATCCTGAACTGCTCGACACCAGCGACCGCGTACTGATTACCCGTCTAATTATCCGCAGAGGGGCAATTGACCTGAGTAAATATCAACAGGCACCGTTTGCCCAGTGGAAAGAAGACGGACGGCTGGCCTCGGTTTCCGTGTTTCATCCCGATGATGACGGACGAAAATCTTTTTACTCCAATGTCCGCACCCTGCAGCGCAGCGGTTACCGGCTCGATCTCAGCCGACAGTACACTCTTACCCCGCTGAGCAGTAGTAAAAGCCGTGAAATCAACCGGCTGATTGCCGAGGCCCGCAATAATCCTGAAAAAGGGTTGCCGCGACTCTTCTCGGCCATGGGCCGAAACCATTTTGCAGTCGAGCTCTCCAAACAGGTCGACGGCCTCACCATCCGTCATGCCCAGTATGTCTACACCAATGAAAAAAACCAGCAGCTCCTGCTTGAACGTTTTCTCAAGGGTGGAGATGAGATGTTTGCCCAGCGAGGCCACAGCTACTGGCGCTCCGAACAGATAACCGAACCGCTGATTAAATCCATTCGCGAGCAGACCATTACCACCGACGACATTGACGCAAAACAGCGGTTCCTGAGCCTGGGTTCCTGCGGGGGCGTCAAGGCCTATACCCGGCTGACCCGGTTATTTCGCGGTAAAATAGATATTCTGGCCACCATCGGTACCGGCATGGCCATTATCAACGACCCGTATAACAAAAACTTCTTTGAGGTCATTGCCGGTAACCCCGACACCATCTCCTGGCAGACCGTTGCCGAAAAGTCCGCCTTTATCTTTAAAGGCGGACGGGGCCAGGATTACCTTCAGCCGGGCTCATTGACCGCCATTCTCCACAAGATCATTGATGAGAATAAAAATGACGAAGAACTTAATCGTGTTCATCAAAATATGATTCAGGAAGCCCTGTATCCTGAAGGGAACTGAACCGCATGCCAGTGTATACCCGAGACAAACTCGAACCACTCTACAGGGAGGCTGAAAAAAAACCGCACAGCCTTTACCTGCTCATAGGGGACAGATTTCTCTGCAGAGAGACCGCAGGCCGGCTTGAGAAAGCGCTTCTTGCCGGCGGCGGCACGGTTCACTCCATAGACGGTGAAGAAGAAGATCCGGCCCGGACGACCTCCAGGCTGCGCAGCTTTAGTCTGCTGCCGGGCCGACAGATCTACCGGATCACTGATACCCGGCTGTTTCATTCAAAAAAGATAGCAGGGTCTCTATGGAAACGGATCCTCAAGGCCCGGGCAGAGAACCAAACCGAGACCGCCGCCCGCAATCTGCTGGCCATGCTCGCCGCCGGAGGCCTGGATCCGTCACATTCAGACAGCGACCCGGCTGGACTCAGCCCTGCTGAGTGGAAGAAATGCTTTGATTTTGCCCATCCCGGAGGTGATCTCTCCTGGACAACAGCCCTGCTGGCAGGGGCTCCACCTGCAACTGAAAAGGGTGCAGGGGGATCCAACAACGATCCGGCGGCAACCCTGCAGGAGGTTCTCGAGGCAGGTATCCCAAAAAACAACCTCCTGGTGCTGCTGGCGGAAGAGGTCGACAAGCGCAAACGCCTGTACAAGTATATCAAAGAACATCAGGTTGTGATTGACCTCAGTGTTGAACAGGGGGCGAGCAGCAGAGCAAAAAAAGCACAGAAGTCCGTTCTTTCCGAGCTGGTGGCCAAAACCTTGAACGAGATGGAAAAAACCATGGCCGCTGGTGTCATGGAACAGCTGTTTGACCGGGTCGGTTTTTATCCGGTTGCGGTGGTCATGGAGACCGAAAAACTCTGTCTGTCGGTGGGTGATCGCCAACAGATTCGCATGCAGGACCTTGACGGCATTGTCGGCCGCACCAGACAGGAAGCCCTGTTTGAACTCACCGGCGCCATCGGCAACCGGCAACTGGGCCAGGCACTTGTCACCTGTGAACGATTACTGAATAACGGAATCCACCCGCTGGCGATTGTTGCAACGCTCCGCAACTCGGTCCGCACCCTGCTTCTGTTCAAATCCCTGCAGGAACAACCGGAATACGGGTACAGCATTGGTATGCAGGCAAATGTTTTTCAGCAGCAATGTCTGCCGAAACTCAAAGAGCAGCAGCGATGGAAACAGGAACTGAGCGGTCACCCCTATGCCGTTTTCATGCAGTTCAAGACCGCAGCCTCCTTTCCGCTTGCCCTACTCACCAGCTGGCTGCAACAGATCCTCAAAACCGAACAGCGCCTGAAAGGCTCTCCACTTGAGCCGCTGACCGTGCTCCAGCACCTGCTGATCACTATACTTGTCCCCGCCGATGACAAGGCCGGAACAGGGAAGAATCATTTCCATTAAGATCGGTAGTCAAGCAGGACCGATACACTTTCTCATTGATTGCTCCCTTGCAAAATCAGATGAGAGCATTACAATAGAGGAAAAGAATATAATCAAAGTATCTGCAGGATCAGAGGTTCACTCATTCCTCGGAATCCTGAATTCAACGCGTATACAATGGCAAAGAACAAGACAAACCCGCAGGAAGATATCCTGACCCGAGACAGGGAAGAGTTGCAGGAGCCCCCTTTGTACAAAGTGCTCCTGCATAATGATGACTACACCACCATGGATTTCGTGATCATGATTCTGGAAGATATTTTCGACAAAAGTACGGAAGAGGCAACCAAAATCATGCTCAACGTACACCACCAGGGACACGGCATTGCCGGGGTCTATACCCGCGAGATCGGGGAAACCAAGGTAGCGGCTGTTCATCGCCTGGCTCGAAAAAATCAATACCCGCTGAAATGTTCTCTGGAACAGGTCGGCTGAGCCTGAAACCTGACGGAATCAGACTTAAAAACAACAGGTATAGATATTATGTTAAGTAGAGAACTTGAACTGGCCCTTATCAAAGCGATAAAGGAAGCAAAAAACCATCGACACGAATATGTCACGGTGGAGCATATTTTGTATGGCCTCCTCCATGACGACCTCGCCCGCCATATTATAGATAAATGCGGCGGCAATAACGACAACCTCAAAGAACGGCTGGAACGGTTCTTTTCCGGCAGCCTGCCGCTGCTGAAAAATGAAGAGGCCGAACCGGCCCAGACCATCGCCTTTAACCGTGTTCTGCAACGGGCGGTCAACCATGTCCAGAGCTGCGGCAAAA
>CAZPXI010000215.1:0-4863 GCA_964590715.1 uncultured Desulfobulbus sp. | reverse complement strand
AACTGTCCTGCCCATATTTTCTCCTTGAATACAGGTGCCGGTTTTCAGGTTTCAGGTGCCGGCAACGACTTCTTGCACATACGGTTTGCTTTCCTGAAACCTCAATCCTGTCACCGGAAATCTATTTAAATGTTATGACCCGGGTTCTGATCACCCCGTCGTTTTCTTCTATCTCCTGCTGCACCTCTCTGGAAACCGGCCCTTCGCAGTCTATGATATTGTAGCCGATACTGCCGTTACTCTCATTGGTATAACTCATGATATTAATATGATGCTTGCCCAGGATATTGGTCACCAGACCGATCATGCCGGGTTTGTCATGGTTGATCATGATCAGCCGTGAATGAACCCAGACCGTGGGAATATTTTCCACATTGGGAAAATTCACGCTATGGGTAACATTGCCATAATCCAGATAGGATTTCAGCTCACGGACAGCCATACAGGCACAGTTGTCTTCCGATTCGGAGGTGGAGGCCCCAAGGTGCGGCGAGATTAAAATCTTTTCATGACCGATCATTTTTGCCGACGGAAAATCGGTTATATGCCCCTGAAGCTTCCCTGAGGCAAGGGCGGCAAGCACGGAATCTTCATCGACCACCGGCCCCCGGGCGTAATTAAAAAGCAGTGCATCATCCTGCATGGCCTCTACAAATTCCGTTGACACCAGACCGGTGGTCTTTTTATTGAGCGGGACATGGACGGTCACATAATCGGCCTTGGCCAAGGCCTCCTTACGTGAACGAACCAGCTCAACGTCCGGGGAAAGCTCATGGATGTTATCCATCACCGGAAAGGGATCAAAGCCGACCACCTTCATGTTGTGATGGACACCGGCATTAGCCACCCGGACCCCGATCTTTCCCAGCCCAACCACTGCCAGAGTCTTGCCGGCCATCTCAACACCCTTGAAATTCTTTTTCCGGGTCTCGACTTGCTCATTGATTGTCTCATCGTCAAGACCGGTCAACTCCTGACAGAATGCAATGGACTGGTGTACGTTACGGAGCCAGATACCGAGCATGGTGAAGACAAGTTCTACGACTGCGTTGGCGTTGGCACCCGGGGTATTAAATACGCAGATTCCCTTTTCGGACGCCTTGTCAACGGGAATGTTGTTGACTCCGGCTCCGGCCCTGGCAATGGCCAGCAACTCGGGATAGGCCTTTAAATCAACCGGTGAGGAACGAACCACTATGCCATGGGGATTGTTCTCATGCTCATCCACCCGGTACTGATCGGTAAACTGATTGAGTCCCTCGGATGCTATGGCATTAATGGTTTTAATACGATATTGTTCCATGATTCTTCCTCGCTGTGGGAGATCGTGATGATTGAAAAAGCCTGTGAAAAAGTGGTCAAGACCTACAACAAAAACCGAATTTTGGCAAGTAAAAGCAAATCAAAGCCGGTGACTTGCACCTTCCCTTTTTCTGCAAAATGATTATCCTGTTGAGCTACAAAAAGGCAACTGTCCAGGAGCACCCCGTCTTCACTCATTTCGGAGTCTTGTTCCTCGCTTACCTGGCCTTCTCGAATAGCACAAGTATGCTTCAAAGACCTAAATAAGCAGGTAAGCCTATACTCCGAATGTGAGGCACTCCTGAACAGTTACTTCCCCGGGTAAAGGCAAGCTTTTTGTGTCTACCTGAATAGTTACACAAAAAAAACACGTTACTTTTCCGATACCATACTCTTTTAAACCGACAACAGACCATGAAGAACTCCCTGTTTTCATTTGTTTTGATTCTTACCTCGTCCGTCCTTCTCTGTCCGGCAATCACACCGTTTCCCGGCCTGGCCCGGGCTGCCGTTGCGCAGAATGCCATGCCCACCCATACTCTTGCTCTCAGTTTTGACCTTAAGCATTCAATGCTTTCCGGAACTTCACGCATCAACCTGCCGAAAAACACTCCACTTGCTCTCCATTGCGGCCCCCTGACCATCACCGGCGCCATTCTTGAACAAGAAGATCAAGCGCCGCTCCGGGTCAAGGCCAACCCGAAAAATATCATCCGCCTCAATCCGGTACCGAAGAGCCGGACCCTGTTGCTCTCCTGGACATTGACGGCCGACAACCCGTATGCCGACGGCAACCTGATAACGGAAAACGGCATTACTCTGGCCGGATTCTGGCATCCGATGCCGGAGCAGGACATGCTCTACACTCTCACAGCCGCCCTGCCGCCGGGCTTTACCGGAATCAGTGAGGGAGAACGGATCTCGACCACAAAACGAGATGGACAACAGCAGTACCAGGCGAGCTTTCCCTACCCCTTAAGAGGGCTCCACTTTGCAGCCGGACCATATACAGTGCAATCGCTGCAGTATAAAGATGTCACCATCTACAGTTATTTTTTTGCAGAAGACAACCATCTGGCGGCGGAATATCTCGGGAAAGCCGCCGGATATATCAAACGCTTTGAAGCCCTGATCGGGCCGTTCCCGTACAGCCGCTACTCCATTGTCGAAAACCGTCTGCCCACCGGTTACGGCATGCCCGGCTTCACCCTGCTCGGCCAGGCCGTAATCCGGCTGCCCTTTATAAAGGACACCTCCCTCGGCCATGAAATTCTCCACTCCTGGTTCGGCAACAGTATCGGCCTTGCAGAGCGCGGCGGCAACTGGTGCGAAGGGCTGACCAGCTATCTGGCCGACCAGAGCTTTGCCCAGGATTTAGATAAGGGAAAGGAATACAGGAAACATCAACTTCTGCAATACGAGGCCTTTGTTCACCCGGACAACACCATGCCCCTGTCGGATTTCTCAGATGCCGGTGACAATCAACCGATGGCAAAGGCAATCCGGGCCATCGGCTATGACAAGGGCAGCATGGTTTTTCACATGCTGAACAAGGACATTGGCGAGGTCGCCTTTTTCCAGGGCCTCAGGGAGCTGTATATGCACAAAAAAAACCAGCGTGCCTCCTGGCAGGATCTTGAACAGACGTTTTCGAAAACCGCAGGCAGGGATCTGCAGCCTTTTTTCGACCAGTGGCTTGAGCGAACCGATATTCCGAAGCTGAGCATTGAGCAGGTTCTGGTCGACCAGGAAGACGGGCAGTCCGTGGTCAAGTTTCACCTGGTGCAGGAAAACGAACAACCGTACGCCCTGCAGGTTCCCATTGTGGTCAAAACACTGGAGGGTGAAAGACGGTTGGTATCTTCAGTAAACCAATCCGATCAGGAATTTAACATTCCAACTAAAACACTACCGACCGAGATTGTCATGGATCCGGACTATGATGTTTTTCGTTCCTTGACCGAAAAGGAAATTCCGCCGATCTGGTCCCGTTTTCTCGGTGCCGAGCAAAAAACCATTGTCCTTGCCGACGATGAGGCCCGGGCAGCCGTCTACCAGCCCCTGGCCGACATGCTGCAGGCCCGGGGAGTGAAGGTTCAAACCGCTTCTGAAATCACCAATCAGGATCTCGGCACCGGAAGTTTTCTCTTTGCCGGCGACTCTCGCCTCAGGCGCAGCCTGTTTGCTGATGCAGGCAGCAGGGACAAGGGCTTCAACCTGCAGGTACGCAAAAATCCGCTTGATCTCGGACAGACCATGGTTCTGGTTGATTCGAGCTCAGTTTCGGAGACATCCGCCATAGTGCGTAAGCTTTCCCATTACGGCAAGTACAGTTCTCTTTATTTTAGACAAGGACAAATCAAGAGCAAGCACATCGCGCCGTCGGAAAACGGCTTACGCCTTTCCCTGCTCCCTGCTCCGACCGGGATTCCCACCCGGGCGGCCCTGGATTTTTCGGGAATCATCAAGGATCTTAACAAAAGCAGAGTGATTTATGCAGGAGAGACACACACGGATTATAGCGACCACCTGCTGCAGCTGCAGATTATCCAGGCCCTGCATGCAAAGAATAAAAAAAATCTGGCCATCGGCATGGAGATGTTCCCCCGCTCCTCGCAGCCGGCTCTGGATGCATATATCTCCGGAAAAATAGCAACCGAAAAAGAATTCATAAAGGCATCGAGGTATTTTTCGGTCTGGGGGTATGACTACCGGCTGTATCGTGACATTATCGGCTTTGCCGCAAAAAACAACCTGCCGATCATCGGGCTCAACCTGGATAAAAAAATCGTCAGTCAGGTTTTTAAGAAAGGCAACACCGATACCATTGAAAAAGAAGATCTGGCAACCATTGCCGACGAAAGAGACCTGGACGTTCCGGGCTACCGGGAACGATTAATCGGGATTCACAGCCAACACAAAAGCTCACCCCATGGGGATGCGAATACAAACAGTTTTAAAGGGTTTCTGCAGGCCCAGGCACTCTGGGATGAAACCATGGCCGAGTCCATCACCAACTATTTGCAGAAAAATCCCGACACAAAAATGATTGTCATTGCCGGGGCCGGTCATGTCTACAAGGACAGCGCCATCCCCCTGCGGGTCCGGCGCAGGATGCCGGAAATCAGGCAGAGTGTACTCATCAGCGATAACGGCATGGACACCGGCCGTGTTCTGGGCAAACAGGTCGATTACCTGATGTTTCCCCGGCCGGTCGGGCTGTCTCCGGCACCAAAGGTCGGCGTTGTCCTGAAAGAGGAAAAAGAGCAGGAGACCGGTAACGCGGACAGAATCAGAATTGTCGGCATCAGTCCCCATGGAGATGGAACCCGGGCCGGGCTCAAGGAACAGGATATTATTGTAAGTGTTGACGGCACCCCGGTTCACGACGTTGCCGACCTGAAAATAGCCCTGCTTGATAAAGAGGTGGGAGAAACAGTGACCCTGCAGATCCTCAGGGAGAGGGCGCTTTTGCCGGACGAGAACCTGGAGATTTCATTGAAACTCAGCTCCATGCCGTCGGCCGGGATGATGATGCCGCCCGGACACCCGAAAAAATAA